>NZ_OZ224217.1:0-127500 GCF_965152605.1 Nitrospira sp. M1 | reverse complement strand
CCTGATAGAGGAACACCAAAACACAGGCCACGATGAAGGAAACCGTCAAATATGGGGTAATCGTAGTGGGATTATCGTCCTTAAGAGGAATCATTGAGCGTCCAGCAACACAACGTGATCATCTATGACTGGCTAGCAGAAATATCGCACAACTCCAGCTTGAGAATTGGGTCTAATGTATCAGGTGCATCCGCATCAAGGGCAATTGAAAAACCTGCGGCATGCGTATGCCCACCACCACCGTACCGTGCAGCAATATCAGCCACCGAAACGCCTCCAGATCGGGAACGCATGCTAAAGTATCGGCGCCCATTGCGCTGATGCCAAATAATGCCGAAGGGATTGTCTTTCGATAATCGTTCACCAATTTGGCTTGTGAGTACAGGACTGTAAACCGCCGGAACGGTTTCGCCTTCAAAGTTCACCATCACCGCCTCTGAGACCATCTTATCGATCAAGACATTTTCATGACGAAGAATCCCTCGCCCTTCAACTTCCAAGACATCTTGACGAAGCTGGTCCCAAACTGAAAATTCAAACGGATACGAAGAAAGTGCCGCATTGATCTCACGACTATCCGTAAGACGCCACTGCCAGAGATCCTTGTCTTGAATGTACTGCATTATCCATGGAACAGGCGCTCCATGCATCCACTCCCACGCGAGTACCGCCCCACTTTTTTCCAGGTCAAAATATACATACGGCAAATCAGACAGGGCAGCCTGTGCCGTCACATGATGATCCAAAATAAATAAACTCGCAGCCTTCTCGTGCATGGCTTCGATGACATCGCGGCCATAGCTGAAATCAACCATGAGCACATGTCGATCATTCAGATTCTCTGGAGGCGGATCACCATGCTTTACCGGCAGAAATGTCGCCTCAGGAAATCGCTTCCACACAGCCAATGCAGCTCCAAACCCATCAGTACATTCAGCATGATAGAGCACAATATCCGGGGCATGCGCATCACCCGCTTGATCAAAATTTTTCATAACGTCTGTCTCCTTCAATGTAGCAACATACCATGGATATCCGGCACAAGAAAATCGGGGTCGATCCCCTCATATTCAGGACTTTTGCAATAGGAAACAGGAAGGCCTAAGAAGGAAGAGGGGCTGGGCTCGTGACCGCTCGACAGGCATTGATCCGATCAATGACTTGCCGAAGTCGGCCAGCATCCTTGCGGTTATAGTGAAAGACTAATCGTGGAAGTTTCCGAACGTCTGCATCATCATATTCTTCTGGAAGAGCTTCGGTTTGAGTAAACTCGCCCGCCACCAGTACATCCTGAAATTCAGCATTCAGTTGAGCAATTTCTTCCGGGTCAAGCGCATGCTGAAGACGAACGACAAGTTTTTCGCCAACATAACGAATGGAATGGTAATTACGGTAGAACTGCTCAATTTCCTCCACCGCATCAGCTTCATGATGAAAAACTTTAAAGAGCCGTAAGTCCGTCTCACTAATGAGACCCCGAGGCAACAATTGCTCTTGAACAAACTCTAACCATCGCTCCCAATATCCGCTCTCTTCAGTTTCAAGCAGCACAACAGGGACGGGGTCTGTTTTGCCTGTTTGAATCAACGTCAAGACTTCAAACCCCTCATCCAGAGTGCCAAACCCGCCGGGAAACAACACGGTGGCGTGTGATTCCTTGACGAACAACAATTTCCGTGTGAAAAAATATTTGAGATTCACCAGTTTTTTGTCTTCGGCAATAAGTGAATTGGGAGCTTGCTCAAATGGCAACATAATGTTCACCCCAAAACTGTGCTCTTTCCCAGCACCTTCGTGGCCTGCCCACATGATCCCAGGTCCGGCGCCGGTAATGACCATAAAGCCGCGCTCGCTGAGTAAACGACCAAAGCGGTAGGCCAATTGAAAATTGAGGTCATCTTGGGGCGTTCGTGCAGACCCGTAGATACTCACCTTCCGGACACGCTGATAGGGATGAAAGACTTTAAAGCCATATCGCAATTCCTTTAGGGCCCGATTAAGAATCTTAATATCAAGGACATCAACTTCAGGCTCTTGAAGTTTCAGGACCGTTTTCATCATATCGCGCAGGAGCGTGACTTTCTGATCTCCTGTAGAATCTGACAAGAGATTCGCAACTTTCTCAAGCAGATCTTCATCGTGAGCAGAATGTGATGACACAAGTGTTGAGTTTTGATGATTCATTTGAATAAATTCACTCTCCTGTTTCATAATGTGTATCTGTTAGGCAAGACGAGAAGGTAGCTCGCTCGCTCTCGGATGTGTCTCGCTCGCGCTGAAAAGTGCGCAGAAAGCAGGATTGACGATATGGGGAAGGGCCACATTCAATTGTTTAGGCTTGAGTCTATATGACAAAACCATGAGCAATGCACCTATTTTGAGGACGTTCATTCAAATACCTATAAGATATTGTACGACTTTTTTACATGAGATACTATAAAGTCTAGACCATGTACACTCATAAAACCCTTTGTTTACCTACATGTTACGTTGGTTTTCCTCAATATGGTGAGACTCTTTCTTTTCGGCAAAAGGTGAGAGCAACTCAAGTGCCTTCGAGACAACAGGCAATGTTCAGAATCTGACATTTGTTATGAATTTTTGGCAACGACTTCCACGACCAATCATTGGCCTGTCACCCATGGACGGCGTGACCGACGCCACATTTCGACATATTGTGGCAACCAATGGTCATCCAGATATTGTGTTTACTGAATTTACAAGCGTTGGCGAAATTTGCCATAGCCGTAAAGGCGGGTGGGGGGCCTTCCAATATTCACAAGAAGAACGACCTATTCTTGCCCAGCTTTACGGAAAAGACCCGGAATTGTTTTATCAAGCGGCACACATTGTCTGTGAAATGGGGTTTGATGGGCTGGACATTAATATGGGTTGTCCATCAAAAAACGTGGCAGCATCAGGAAGTGGAGCAGCGCTGATCAAAACACCTGAACGGGCCATAAAAATTATGGAAGCTGCGCATCAAGGAATCAACGATTGGGCCAATGGCCAATCACTCCGAGAAGCTGGCGTGCGGCCAATGATTGTCGAAAAAATTCACGAAATGAATACCGAAAACGGCTGGAACCCTTCTCCGCTTTGCGACCGAGCACCAATTCCACTCTCAGTCAAAACACGATTAGGATACGATGAGGTGGTCATTGAGGAATGGAGCGAATGTTTGACCCAAGGCAATCCTGTGGCCATATCGATCCATGGGAGAACGTTACAGCAAATGTACAGAGGTCAGGCGGATTGGGAGGCTATCGGGCTCGCCGCGCAACGGATGCGAGGAAAAGGCATTCTCATACTAGGAAATGGCGATATCAAATCATTAGAAGAGGCACTGACCGCAATAAACACATACGGAGTTGATGGGATCTTGATCGGTCGAGCCGCCCTCGGCAACCCCTGGATTTTCCGCCGCATCCAGGACCTTCGCCGTGCGATGAATTTGGGAACTTCACTTGATCTCACACAGGACACCATTGATCTACCGGCACGATTCCAAATGATTTTAGACCATGCGGCCTACTATGAAACACGAAATCCCAAAGAAGGGTTCCCGCGCATGCGCAAACATTTAGGATGGTATTGCTCAGGATTTCCACATGCGGCTGCCATGCGAGCCAGCATGGTACGAACCAGCAGTGTGCACGATGTCGCTCAAGTCTTGCGTGACTACCAAGCCACACACCTGACAAATCCTACACTTGCACACCCTGCCGAATCTCTTACCTAACCTGTCTTATTCAATGACACCCGCCCCGCTTATCCTGGCCTCCACATCACCTCGTCGTCGTGAATTGCTCACATTGCTGGATATAGCATTTACAATCGTGGCTCCAACATGTGAAGAAATCCCATCCTACGCGTATTCACCAAACGAACAAGCGAACGTATTTGCTCGAGACAAGGCACAATCCGTCTCAGCCTTGTATCCACAACACTTGGTTCTCGGAAGCGATACGGTCATTGAGATCGAGAAAACACTGCTCGGGAAGCCAGACAATCTACAAGATGCTGAGAACATGCTCCGCCAACTACGCGGACAGGTACACCACGTCCATACCGGAGTAGCACTACTTCAACAATCGACAAGTCTTTCCATAAGCTTTGTCGAAACCGCACGCGTGTGGATCAAGGATTTTACCGATACCGAACTGAATCAGTATCTAAGCACACAGGAAAGTTTAGGAAAAGCCGGCGCCTATTCAATCCAAGGCGAAGGAGCAAAACTTATAGAAAACATTGAAGGTGATTATCCCGCCATCGTTGGGCTACCCCTCTGGAAAACCGCCAAGTTACTAGAGCAGCAGGGAATCGTTTTCCCTATTTCGGTTGAAGAGCTGTATCGATCAAAACCATATGCGAATTGGAAGGAGTTTAGTTAAACGGGGTTTCGCCCCCGTACAACAAGACCTTTTTATTTTGGATCTCTTCACCGCCGTTCCGACCCAAGATGGCTCAGGAACTTGATTGGACACCTGTCAATCATATAGACAATCAGCCTGTCTCATATCTGTAGGAGAACACCTATCATGTAGTTGATCCCATAGACAGCATCGTGCCAGAAACTCAAACAGCCTTCACCGAAAATTCTGTTCATAACGGCGATTCAGTAAAGCGGAAACCGAATACAATGGGAATATACACGCTAATACTTCTCTCACCCAATGGTCACCTTGTCTCTAATGGCCTCTGGCGGCGTTCCACGCAGTGCAACTTCCCGACGGTTATCTAAGATCACGGTAATGGCTTCAGCAAGACTGGCTCGCGCATCGTCCTGTGTTTTGCCTTGCCCGTTCGCACCTGGAATTTCTGGACAGTACGCAATAAACCACTCGTCAACCTGTTCAAAGATTGCGGTAAATTCGTTGTACATTGTGTTCCCCATATAAAGTATGAATGTATGATAAGAATATGTATGAAAAGTAAAGAATACTTTGATCTCCTGTCAATTTATTTTCGACCCATAACCATAAACCCCTTTCTTGGATTCAACTCATAAATGCAAAACAATACCAGCAAGCAGCTGACAAAATATGTTACGCTTCAACTTCAGGGTCAGACATGAATTTTGAGTAGATAATCCATTCGCAAGCAGCTGGTAATTCAATGGAAAAATTATCTACCTGAGAAACCACGGCTTCTCAAACTCCTTCCTTAAATTCAGTAGCCCTGCAGTATCCTGCGGGGAATTACGATGATAAATAAAAAAATCTAAAAAACAAGCCTTCATGAGCTTCATACTTTATCAAATTTCATGCCTGACCCTAATTAGACTATTTACTCGTAAATTTTGAGTTACCCTTGTGGATAAAGGGAAATTTCAAGTAACTTCGTTACTGACACGAGGCTGCAACAAAAGGACCTCGACCCCGAGAATGGCAGAATCCCACAGATTTCTAGAATACAAAAAGACTTGATCCCACTTTCGTGAAAATGACAATTACGCCTAGAGATAATGGAATAAAAAAGGCGGCCCTTTTCAAGGACCGCCTTTTAAATAGATATATTGGGTTTCTATCGCCGTTTCAATTATACCGAATCAATTTCATGGCTATGGACTGAAGACTTATTTCCCCTACGTCATTGCGCCCATCAATTGCAGGAAGGACCGCCAAGCGGGTAGTACCTTCCTCACGTTGCCCTACGAGCAGCGCTGAGATCATCACGTGGGTAACTGGAGCATATTTTGATTCGCTATGTTGGCTATAGCCGTTTGAGTTATACCGAATCGATTTTTTGTTTAAGAAACGAAGACTGATTTCTCTCTACGTCATTGCCCCCATCAATCGTAGGAAGGTCAGCCAAGCGGGTATAACCTTCCTTACGTTGCCCTACGAACAGCGCTGGAATCATCACGTAGGTAACTGGAGCATATTTTGATTCGCTATAGCTACATAAATTTCATGAATTTCTCTTTAGCCGCTTCCATAAGTTCTAATCCGCCACCTTCCTTCCCCTTACTCTTGTCGTGGCCACGGGCAAGACATTCACCTTACAAACAATTCAGATTGATTACGCCATGACCTTGCCTTCCCAAAGCTCCTCAAGAAACACACGCCACGGTTTAATGCGAATCGACTCGATGACTCGTTCGGCAGGTTCATTGCATACGATAATTGCCTGCCGTGGATGATATTCGTCAATGAATGTGAGGAGAGGTCGTAACTCTCTGGAATCCACACGATTGGTTCCTTTCACTTCGATGGCGATCTCGCCGTCTCCTAAAATGAAATCGACTTCTAACCCAGTGCTGGTTCGCCAGAATTGAATGGGATACTCCAAGTCATGATAAGACCGATGAGCCGTAAGCTCCATCAAGATGAAATGCTCAAACGCCTTTCCAAAAGCTTCCCCACGTTCTTCGCGTACGCGACGTTTGACAATGTTTCCGGCCACTCCGACATCAAACAGATAGAATTTTGACGCTTTCGTAATGACTTGACGATTCTGGCGACGGCGAAAAGGTGGCAGTAGGCTACCCATTAGCGTGTCAACTAAAATTTGGTAATACTCCTTAACCGTTTTCGAATCAACACCACAGTCCCGCGCGATGTTTGAAAAATTCGTCATCTCACCATGACTGTATCCCATGGCATCAAAGAACCGAGAAAAGGCAGGAATATTACGTGTGAGGCCTTCGGCAAACACTTCTTCCTTGAGATAATCCTGAACATACGCTCGCAAGGACTTGTGGGCATTGGCCTGTAGGTAATGATCGGGGATCAGCCCATGATTCAACGCGCGCAGCAAGTCGAATGTATCGATTTCTGGCGTAATCAAGGGAAACATCTCGTACCGCCATGCCCGACCGCCTAAGAGATTCGCCTGTCCACGTTTCAACTTTCGAGCACTGGATCCGCATAAGATAAATTTCCAACCTTTACTCTCAATGAGCCCATGTACTTCATCCAGAATCTGTGGGACCTTTTGAACCTCATCGAGAATGATTGGTTTCCGAAGCATGGCCTTATCCATAGCCAGAAGCCGTTCACGGAGAAGCGCGGGACGTTTAGAGAATTCCACAAATAGATCCGTCTGAAGAAAATCAAAAACCACACTGTCGGGAAACTTGGATTTTAAATATGTCGACTTTCCCGTCTTTCTCGGTCCCCACAAAAATGCGGATTGTCGAGATGGGAGATCTATCGTGAGCAATCTGGCAAGAATCTTCATTTTCGTATTATGCTACGAATTTATAATATAATTTCGTAGCATAATACACTTTTATAGAAATAGCTACAGCCGTTTCAGTTATGCCGAATCCGTTACATGTCAAACAACTGTATACTGATTGCCCCTTCGTTCGTGAAGCGTCAATCGTCTGTAGGTCATCCAGGCGGGCATAACCTCCCTCATGTTCACGTTGAATCGCGCGGGGCTATAGCCGATTCACTGAACTTCCGAACCCTTGAAGGTTTTGACACCGCATTGAAAGTCTTTTGGCATTAACTGGATCGAATTGAGATTCGCTATAGTTGATCGACCTCAGCTGGAACTTAATTGGATTTGCTATAGTATTCCGTAAATTCCTGAAATATAGCAATAAACTAGATTCCGACTTCTCGGAAATGACAAATAAGAGCTATAGCCGTTCCAATTTACTTCCGTCTGTACGACGTGTGTTGTTGCGCTGTGGACATGATGTACATTCGGGTGGAAGTTATTTGGTTTCGCTATAGAGAATGAGATCACAAAAAAAGCGGCTCTTTTTGTAAGAGCCGCTTTTTAGAGAGATGTATTTTGATTCGCTTTGTTTGCTATAGCCGTTTGGAAGAATTTTCTCTGGGTTGCCCTACGAACAGCGCTGAGATCATCACGTAGGTAACTGGAGCATATTTTGATTCGCTATAGCTACATAAACTTCATGAATTTCTCTTTGGCCGCTTCCATAAGTTCTGCTGAGATCGACGTCGCGCCTTGCTCCTTCGCTAAGCGTTCGATTTCTTTTTTGGCCATTGGCTGAATGAAGTCAGGGATGTTGTTCAGGCGTTCTTTCGCTTCGGGCGACCATTCCATCCCATCTGTAGAATTCTTGGAATCGTCCATGACTTGGAGGGTGATTTTCTCAAATCCATTTTTTCGCGCATAGGCTTCTACGCTACTGCGGACCATTGGCGCCACAAACGACGGAAGTTTGTCTAACCGCTCTTGTGCGTCAGCCGTCCAAGTCAGTGCTGGGCCAGCTGGTGCTGACGTTCCAGTTGCACCTGACGAGCCAAGTCCCATTTGAGCGACCATGGCCGAAAAGGGACATCCACCTTCTGTCGTTTCGCCGGCCTGTCCAGGCGCGCCAGACATTGCGGCTGGTGCTGCTGCTGTAGGAGTAGGGGATTCGCCTGCTTGAATTTTCTCATTCAGATAGGC
This sequence comes from Nitrospira sp. M1, assembly GCF_965152605.1. NCBI lineage: Bacteria > Pseudomonadati > Nitrospirota > Nitrospiria > Nitrospirales > Nitrospiraceae > Nitrospira > Nitrospira sp. M1. Next base: position 119,124 of record NZ_OZ224217.1, on the reverse strand, counting down.
GGCCATTTGACCCGCACCCGCACCTGCCTCATCTTTTAACCCACCACGTGTCATTTCTAAAGGAGAGGGGGCAACCGTCCGTCCCCCAAGTTGCACACCCAGTGAACTCACCATTTGCGTCTCACCTGGATTCGTCACCATCGAGAACTTGGCGTCACACGACGGACAAGAAAAAAACACGCCAAGCGACCCTTCTGCTGGTTTTTCAACCTTCTCAAACCCCATATACGTTTCACAATTTAAGCAGACAAATTTCATAAGTTTCCTCTCACATCACCCCGCCAAACATTACGCGGGGAAACATTTTACGAATTGTTAGCTAACACATTTTTATAGTCTAAAAGAGTCTGAACCTTCTTCGCAATCTCCTGAAATTTTTGAATCGTCGGATAGGACTCATCAAGCAGCGGATTGCCTTTATCAAATGTCTTTGCAAAGGTACGATCAAATGGAATGCGTCCTAATAGAGGAAGATCCAATGCGTCGCACATCGTCTCTGTATCACCTTCGAATAGTGGGTTTTCTTCTCCACAGGACGGACAGCGATATTCGCTCATATTTTCAATCACCCCGAGAACCTCAATACCCACTTCCTGCGCATACGCAATGGACTTTTGAACAACATTAGAGGCCACTTCCGATGGGGTGGTCACCACCACAGCACCAGCAAGATCAGAAATCAACCCAGATAATAGTGGAGGCTTATCGGCTGCAGCTCCTGGGGGAAGATCGGCTAACAAATAGTCGAGCTCTCCCCACACAATATCGGAGAGAAACTCGCGAATGACATTCATTTCCGTCATTCCTAGCCAGACCGGACTTAAATCCATCGGCCCTTTCCAGCGAACGGGAGCATTGGTATTGATCAAAAAGTCCATCGACGCGACTTTGATGCCAAGGGGACCAACAGGAGGAAATGCCCCTTCAGGCCCATAGGTGAGAACTGCATCTCGAATGCCCAACATTTGCGGAACGCACGGCCCGTTTAAGTCTACATCTACAAGACCAACACGCTGCCCACTCCGAGCCAAGGCAAGCGCCAGATTGACAGTCGTCATACTCTTCCCGACGCCGCCTTTGCCGCTCATGACCACCACTTTATTGCGAATCCCTTTTAATCGAGCCTTCACAACCTGCGTTTGCGCCGCAATCTGCTCAACCACCCGCGCATCGTCCGTGTAGTCCAGTTTATCTAAAATCGCCCTGAGATTTTGTTCTGATGCCATAAGAAAATTCCCTGAAAAATCAGTTAAATAAAGTAAATACAACGAGCCCAACGAATCACGTTACCACAGCATTTTTTGTAGGGTCAAACAGACAAATTGACATTCAAGACAGTTGCTATCTCCAATTTTCCGGGTTACAACAATTTTAGCCCCGCGAGTGTTTTGAAGACTTGAAAATCTCGATCGCGAGCCACTAAGATGGCTTGGTGATCTAAACACGATTGGGCAATCAGGGTATCAGCAAGCTTCGCCTTTCTCCCACGCTTCAACACCTTTGCTCGTAACATACCTGCTCGTTCCCAGAAGCCATTAAGTATTGGTAAAACTGGAATCCCTAAGATGGTATTGCGATTTGATGCGGATAACTCGGGATCGCTCAATAGTTCAGTCACTGTGACAGGGGTAAACACCGCGACCTGGTCTGCCAACGCCTGATCGATTAACTCTACATCGTTTCCATCTTCTCCTTCTAAAAATGCGATCATGGAACTCGTGTCAATACACAGCATTAGTCTTCTCGCAGGTCAGAGAGGGGTATGCTGAACTTCACTTTTCCTTTAAGTGAGCGAAGCTTGGCATAGGCCCCGCTTGCAGCCACCAGCTCTAAGCCTTTTCGAACGGTTGGGGTGATCCCTTTGCCTGTTGCCTCAGTCGCTCGGTCCAACAATTCTTGGGGCACTTCAAGGGTAAGTTTTTTCGTCTTCACACGACACACTCCTTGATAAGGGACAAAGGCTGGCGTTATGGCATCTTATACCATACTAACTACCATAGTATGTCATGGTATCACAAGATTGACCTACCAGTCACATTGAATATTGGGAACACTCAGGCTTGGAAGATAACGTAATATCCTGCGTTCTAAGATGAACCTACAAAAATCCTATGACTTACAGCGGGCTCAGAGAAAAGAGAGCCGTCAGCTCAATAAGAAACTGCTCCGTTGTCTCATGAAATCAACTCTACGGTCTTCCGTGAACACACACCAGGTGGAATCTCCCAAACACGGTTTATCTCTCTTTCTTTTAGCGTTCGATCAATTACTAAATCGAGGCAAGCATAACTCGTAAGGACAGTCCAATTGGCTTGACCGATAGAATAGCCGTTGACCTCACAAACACATCCCACCAAATCATCAACTCTAACTGTACTTTGAGAATTATCCAATTAGGCATATTGGTTATCCAAAAAGATACATGCTCACAGATTCTATTAGTCTCCCCTGTGCCTTATACGAGAATACTTTGGGGTTTTGGGGGGTTCCCAATAACAGCATGGAGATTGCTTTATATCAAGATAGCATTACGGATGGGCCCATCCGTTGAGTTGTTAGATGTTTCACAATTAATCTCTTTATTTACTTTCTTAAAAGCGAGGTACGCTATGCCTGGTGGTGGTGGAAGTGGTTCTGGTGGTGGTGGCTATCCAATGGAGATGCCAGTTGAATGGAATCTTGCCTGTGGGTTTCGTGAGGTAGTGGGAAGATTGACCAAACTTTCCTGGCCGACAGATCCTGGAACAAAAGGCGAGTGCGAGATTGAGGTCCATGTTGCCGATACAGGAAACAGGCTTACCTATAGGACTGATAATGCAACAGCATTGGTCGGTGAACCTAAGGTCGATCGCGATTTCGTGAGAGTCACAGCTTCTGCTAAAGATGGGCATGCACATTCCATTGTAAAAGTCTTCTTACCACATGCCTAGACTGTGTATGGATGTTTGTATATAGTGAGCCACTATCTTCATTGTGAAGAATGATCTTGAGCGTCCGTGCTATGTGCGCCACGATGCTCATTATGAGAGGTGGCTCTCATGCTCATCAATACGATATCTCCAAAAGACCGGTTGGCCACTCGGGTCAACCGGTCTTTTTGGAGAAGGCAGGTGTCTGCCTCATCGCGAAAAATCATCTCATGTTCATTTGTTCATGTCTGCTTAATCAGTTACCTGATCTCCTCTCTACTCATCACATCGATTACACAAGCCCAAATCACAACCATCATTACACCTGATTCGACCTTGCCGACTGCGACCACAGTTCGTCCAGTCAATGGGGCATATGCTATTACTGAAGGCACGAAATTAGGACCAAATCTATTTCACAGTTTTAGCGATTTCCATCTTGCTTCGAGCGACACGGCAAATTTTCTCAATCCAGGTGGGATTGAGAATGTATTGAGCCGAGTGACTGGGGGAAACCCATCAAATCTCTTCGGGACGATTCAATCCGACTCTACGGCCAATCTGTTTTTCCTCAACCCAAACGGTATTGTATTTGGTCCTGACGCTCATTTGAATATCAAGGGATCCTTTTATGTCAGCACGGCTGACTTTCTCCGTCTGGGAAATGGCCAAAACTCAGGACTGTATAGTGCGAGAAATCCCGCTTCCGACATTTTGACGAGCGCGCCGCCATCAGCCTTTGGATTCTTGGGAACAAACCCTGGATCAATTCACATCGATGCGAGCTCCCTTGGCGTATCAGCAGAGAAGACTCTGTCTGTGACTGGCGGCGATATTGAAGTAACCGGAGGACAACTCACTGCCCCAAACGGACAAATTTATCTCCTAAGTAACTCTTCTGCAGGTGAGATCAAACTTGCTCAACCACAAGATAGTCAAGAAGCGACTCCAGAGTTGGGAACCATCTCTCTAACCAATACGACAGTACAGACAAATGGTGTGCGAGGAGGGAGCGTTTTTATACGTGGAGGAAATTTGACTCTTGATAGAACATTAGTTGTCGCAAATACCACAGGGCAGTCTGAAATAGGAACTGCCATCACGATAAAGAACGGAATCTCTATCAACGCAACAAACAAAGTTTTGCTGGATAATAATTCCGTTCTAAAAAGTAATGTACTAACTGACGCATCACCTGGTATCGGATCAGGGGGTATCACGATAACCGCAGCAGACGTCGATATCGGCAATGGCAGTGCGCTCGATTCCAGCGTGAAAGTCGAATCAATGGGAGGCCCAAGCGGGGACATTTCAATTGACGCAAATTCATTAACTCTTCATGACTCTGGGTTTTTTCTGGCACTCACCGAAGGAACTTCCGACTCAGGAGACATTCTTCTCAAGACCTCTCGAGACCTCATCATAGAAAATGGTGGTCTGGTTTTTACGAATACAGAAGCTTTGGGGAATGCAGGGGACATCGAAGTCAATGCTAATCGCATTTTCCTGCTCGGAGGTGACTCCTCCAATTTCACGGGAATTTCGAGTGATGCAGACGAATTTCTTCCAAGAGGTGTCCCAACAGGCAACGTCGGAAACATTCGCCTGACAACTAATTATCTCGAAATCCTCAATGCTGAAATTTCTACTCCAACATTTTCGAATGGGAACGCGGGGAACATTGATATAGTGGCAAATGGAGATGTTCTAATCTCTGGCTCAACAGATCCAAGGATATTTAATAACCCCAATATATTCAGAGGTGTGTTCACAAACACATTCGAAAGTGGATCGGGCGGTCAACTACTTATCGCAGCCAATAATCTTACTCTGGAGAACAAGGCAAGCCTTCAAGCTTCAACCTTCGGGCAAGGTCCCGCAGGAAGTGCCATCATAAATCTTACTGGCAATCTGTATATGCGAACGGGCGCTTTCATTCAAGCACTTTCGACATCAACTGGCGCTTCCGGCAACCTTTCTCTTCAGGTCAATGACATCACGATTACAGGAAATAGAAATGCTACTAATTTTGCCAAATCCCCGGACTTTACCGGTCTATCAGCATCCACCGAAAACCCTGGGAACGTCGAACCTGCTGGAAACATCGACATCGTCGCCAACTCACTTACGATGCTAGATAAAGGATTAATTAGTACATTCAGAGAAGGGCCCCCAGGAGAGGAAATGCATTCTCTCAAAGCTGGGAATATTTCAATTGATTTGGCTACGACATTATCCCTCACTAATGGCTCTCAAATCGGTGCGAATACCAATGGCGCTACGGAAGGCGGAATCATTACAATAAGTGCCGAGAATATAGCCCTACGTGATATCAATGAGAATAGCCAGATAAGACGATCAGCAATCGCCAGTGCCAATTTTGGTGGCATCGATAGGTCTGGAGATGTCATGCTGTCAGCTAGACAGAGGATTGTGATCGAAAATGCCGCAATTGTGTCAACAGAAAATTTTGCCGCTGGCCCCGCAGGTACGGTTAACCTGGAAGCCGGTGATGCAATACTCGTCAACCAAGCATTTGTGAACACCAAGGCTGAAAATGGCCTTGGTGGACAAATTAATATTAAAGCCGAAAATTTGATTCAAATCACGGATAGCGAAATTACAAGCCGTGTGCAAGAAGGATCAGCCTCGGCTGGCAGCATTCTGGTTGACCCTCATTTTATAGTGGTGCAGAACAGTTTGATTGATACCAGTGCGAATGTTGGGACCGGAGGAGATGTCACGTTTGTCGCAGACTCGGCGATTCTCATTGATCCGTTTAGCACGATTGATACGTCATCACAATTCGGTGGTAGTGGGACAGTGGATATCCGGGCGCCCATCCAAAATCTTGGTGAAACCATTGCCCCATTGCCTGAAGGGATATTAAAAATCTCAGCCTTGTTCGCGGCGCGCTGTGCGGCGCAGAAAGGTGGCACGTTTAGTAGCTTTACAAACGAAAGAGGCCTCACTCCAGCACCAAGCAGTTTCTTGCCGAGTCCATTGGCGTTTTCGACCTCTGGTCCTGAAGGTACTACAACAACGATTTCACCGTTGGGCTTTAACAAAATAATAAATGAGACTGAGTGGAAATTTTTCACTACTGCCAAGACATTGGACCTTCCCCAAGGGTGCTCATCAGCTCCAGCATTCCCCTCCTAAGTAATTTTTCCAAATTGTCGTTCTACTCTAATAATCTACATTCTAATTTTTTGCTCGTGTGAAGCGACCTAAGATTCCTTCATCATACCTGACATGACATTGCCTCCGTGTCTTCGCTTACGTTTGACAGCCTACGCCTTAAATCCTATAGTTTCATTCAATCCGTCACCACATACAGGCCGTTGAGGGGTAAAACCTATGGCCGAAAATTCAAAGCGCAATCGCATGACTCCTTTCAGTCGAAAGGAAAGTCCATGTCATTGTGCTTTTTTGTTTGTACACACCATCAGAGATAAGGGTCGAATTTTTAAGGAAGGAAAATTTGAAAGACAACGAAGCATTTATGGATTTGAGTTAAAAGATACCGTCGAAGAGGAATTTAGTCATTAGAGTTGGATTATTCTAAATACCAGAGAACTAAATGCCTGACGTATCTAGAAAGATACACATGTTATCCAAAAGGATACAGCTCAAAGAAGTTGCACCAATAATTATATGGATCAAAGTTTTTAACAATATTAGATAAACATTCTTGCAATTACGACATTTATCCTCATGGCATCGGCCTTGCTGTATCTAGCAAGCAGCCATGGAAATGCTTCTGTAATTCGAAATACTGTCAAGAAGGGAAGGAGCCATGGCACGAAATCACGTTTTTCATTGTTGCCAAGAGCCTTTTTTGAAACTTCTTTTGTCAGTAGGAATTTGGACCATCTTCAACATGATTCCGAATTACAGCTTCTCCCAAACTCCCCCGCCAGTCACCATTGATGGATCTCTACAAGGTCTAACAGGAAGCGGAAACAATTCAGGTGCCCAAGCGTTGTCCGGTCAAGACATCACGGTGACGCGTGAAATGGGTCTTGTCAGAGGAAGCAATCTTTTTCATAGCTTTGGTCGGTTTAATGTTCCGACTGACGGAAGTGTGACATTTACCGGACCTAATTCGATCCAAAACATTCTCAGCCGCGTGACCGGCAATGACATTTCCAATATCGATGGCACCCTCGCCTCTGAAATTGCGGGCGCTGACCTCTATCTCATGAATCCCAACGGAATCATTTTTGGCGAAAAAGCATCTCTGGACGTAAAAGGTTCATTTTACGCAACCACTGCAAACAATATTGAGCTAGAAGATGGAGAATTCTTTAACGCCGTTAATGATAAAAAAATAGACACCTTACTGACCACTTCCCCACCTGAAAAGTTTGGATTCTTGGGGAATAACCAATCGGGCTCAATCGTAGTTGAAGGAAGTTCCCTTGCAGTTCCTCAAGGGAAGACCATTGCTTTGGTGGGTGGAGACATCAGTATCACCGGAGCTCCACCAATTTTTCCTGGCTTCCCTCCTCCAGACACCCTTAAATCTTCACAGGGACAAATACTAATTATCAGCCTTGAGAATGAACAGAATAGTACAAGCGTACCTTCTTTGACTTCTAGAGAAATTACTTCGGGACAAGCAGGTGGCTCAATCACGATTAAAAGCGCAGCCTTGAACACTTTCAGTTCCAGCGATTCTGGGGGAAGCCTTACAGACTTCGAAAAGAACCAACCATTAGTGGTCATTAGGGGTGGTCAGCTAACTATGAATGACACTGTCATATCAGTGGGTGACTCTGCTCCCAACCGGAAGACTGCTGATGTCACAATAGACATGACAGAAACCGTGACTGTCCGAAAATCACAAGTTCTGTCACAATCAGAAGGTTCAGGAGAAATTGGGCTCACTTCCATTAGCGCAGGTGAAACTCTTTCTATAAATGAGACCAGGGTTTCTACATCGGGGTTCCTAGAAAACTCCAATGTATCTACTCAATCTGAGAATGGCATAGCTTTCAAAGCTTCTACTTTGATGATTCAAAATAGTGAAATTTTAGCAAGCAGTACTGGCAAAGATGGTGATCAGGGTCCTTCAATAATCTTAGAGGGTAATTCTATTTCCGTAACGGAAGGTTCAACCATTGCATCAAGTACTTTAGACGAGTCTAATGCTGGCAATATTACGATCGAAGCTATCGAAGAAGTCCTTATTTCCGATACTTCGGCATTGGACTCCAATACGTTAGGACAAGGAAATGGTGGTGATGTTTCCGTAAAGACTCAGCGCTTCACACTTCTTGATGGAGGCACCATACAAAGCGTCACAAGAGATAATGGAAACGCAGGAAATATCTTCATAAATGCAGAAGAAAGTTTCACTATTTCTGGAGAAGTTAGTGATGAGTCTAGTGTGATCCCTAGCCGAATCCTGACTCAAAGCGCACAACTGTCACAAGGCCAAGCCGGAGTAATTGAAATAGATACAGGTGATTTTGTTTTGATTGATGGCGCACGTGTAGACACTAGCACTGGAGGATCCGGGACCGGAGGGTCAGTAACAGTCAAAGCTAAATCCATCTTGATTTCAGGCAATACCACTCAGATCAACTCAGGCACTATCGGAAAAGGCCGAGGTGGAGAAATCAAACTTGATGCCTACGAGAAAATAGAAGTAACTGATGGATCGACTCTCTCATCACTAAGCAATGATGCTGGGAATGCCGGTAACATTAAACTCGACGCTGGAAGTAGCATTCATCTCAAAGGCTCTAGAATTACTACGGAGGCCGAAAATTCTTTAGGAGGGAACATCACATTTAATACAACTAATTTCATTGAAATTGTGAATAGTCAGATTGCAACCAAAGTTAATATAGGTTCAGGAGCCGCTGGAAGCATTACCTTGGATCCACAGTTTATCATCGTACAGAACAGCTCCATAAATACTAGTGCCATTTCAGGGAATGGTGGTGATGTTACTTTTGTAGCCGATTCAGCAGTCTTGATTGACCCGTTTAGTAGCATAGATACGTCATCTAGATTTGGCGGAAGTGGAACTGTAGATATAAGAGCCCCAATCCAAAACCTTGGTGAGACGATCGCACCATTGCCAGAAGAGATTCTAAAAGTCTCTGGATTATTCACGGCAAGTTGTGCTGCACAGAAAGGTGGAAAGTTTAGTAGTTTTGTTAAAAAAGAACGAGATGGGATTTCACAAACAGCTAGATCCTTTCTAACAAGCCCACTGTATGCACCATCCCTTAGATCCGAGAAAATTCGACTAGCTCTGAACAAAGAAAAATTATTCAAACGGCGTTTGTTCCATCCAACGATTGAACGTCATACGTCTTATAAAATCAACTGCTCTTTTTAAGGAAACTGGACGCCGGAACAAAAGGTTTCGAAGTTGTGAGTCACATACTCGACCTAACACAGTAGGACCTCACATTAAACGAAATCATTCAGCGCTAATTATACTCATCTGATAGAAAATGCTTATGAGTAGGGAGTTACTATCATTTTCGTGAGTCTATATGTTCATTCCACTACAGAGGGAGGGTTATCATGGAACATAAAGTTCCCCTGAATCAACTATTAGTTGCTGTCCTTGGGCTTTCTAGCATTCTACTATTTTCCGCAGAGCTTTCTTATGGAGACTATAAACTAAAAAAACAAAAAGTAAATAATACAACTGTATGTGGCTTTTCACTCCCCACTGTAGAATGGGAAGATGTTCCACCACCGAATTCCAACGAATTCGAGAGTTTTGTTATAGCTGTTGTACTGCCAAATGGATACCATATTCCAATTGAATCAACTGCCCTTCCAACCGATATGAAATTAAAAGTTTCGCCTGGAATTATGAAAGGCTTGAGATCATTCACCGGAATATACATAAAGTTAACCTTTTCTGGATATACCAGAGTCTGGGATAAGTGTAAAATGCCCTAGATAAAGAGAGATAGTCTAGAATAACTAGATACGAAAGAACCGATTAAGCAGCATAAAACAGACTCACTTGATCAAGCACTTTGATCCTGGACCACGGAGTAAATCGCGAACATTCACCATTCGATGGTCAGGTACATAAGGCGGATGCAGAAAGTAGTAGGGTCAGGCATGTGAATTTATTTTCTAGCCAGATACCCTTAAAGTTTCCCGCATGGCACACGAAAACCACGCGTGGAGTTCGAAGGGGCGCTCTATCATGTGATTGCACGGGGCAATCGCTGCACCACGTTGTTTAACCATGCGGACAGAGGTGGTCCCGTTTTTTTGAACAACTGGATGCCCTTCGATAAGTAGATTACTCCAGGTTGAGTTAGACCGCTTGCGGGTGCGGCTGTTCATGAAAGGACACATGATCCGGCGTCTGGCCGGTCAGTCCCGAATGAGGCCGCCGACTGTTATAAAACTGGAAATAGCGAGCGAGTCCCACTCGCGCCGCTGAAACTGAGTCATAAGCTTGTAAGTACACTTCTTCATATTTCACGCTTCGCCACAACCGTTCGACGAAGATGTTATCACGCCAAGCCCCTCGCCCATCCATACTGAGGCGAATCCCTTGCGCCTTGATGAGCTCGGTAAATGCGTGACTCGTAAACTGACTGCCTTGATCCGTATTCATGATGTCGGGAGGGGCATACCGGCTGAGGGCATCCTCAACGGCGTCGAGACAGAACTGGACGTCCATGGTGATCGACAATCGCCAGGCCAGGACTCGGCGCGTAGCCCAATCCACCACAGCCACCAAATAGACAAAACCCTTGGCCATTGGAATAGAGGTCCCCTCCATGGCCCACACCTGATTCGCACGAGTAACCGCTAGGTCTCGTAGTAAATACGGATACACTTTGTGTGCCGGGTGACGCTGTGTGGTCCGCGGCCGACGATACAGCGCTTCCACGCCCATGCGCTTCATGAGTGTACCCACATGTTTTCGACCCACGGTGACACGTTCCTGTCGCAAGAGATTTCGGAGCATTCGTGCCCCAGCAAACGGGAGCTCTAGATGCAACTGATCAATACGGTTCATGAGGAACTGATCCTCCTCGGTGACCGGCTTGGCTCGATAATAGAGGCAGCCGCGACTCACGTCCAACGCCTTAGCTTGTTTCGTGACTGCCAATTGGTGTGTGCGGTCGACCATCGTCTTGCGCTCAGCACGCCCGCCTTGGTGAGCGCAGTTTCTAAGAAATCATTTTCCAACGTCAATTCCCCAATTTTTGCATGAAGGCTTTTCACATCAACGGGGGTTTGAGCCAGCTCTCCGCCCTCAAAGACGCCCGCGGCGCGATCCAGAAGTACGGTCTTCCATTGCGTGATTTGATTCGGGTGGACATCGAAGCGTTGAGCGAGTTCCGCCACCGTCTGCTCGCCCTTGATGGCGGCCAGCGCCACTTTCGATTTAAAGGCTGGAGAATGGTTCCGTCGAGGTCGTCGGCTCATGATCCGCTCCTTTCTTGGGTGGCAGTATCATGCCACCTTTTGCAGAGCGTATCCACTTATCGACTTGTTCAGTTTCTTGGGACCACCTCTGACAACTACAAAGAATACCTCACTCGCCTCCAGCGATATCAACAGCGCAATCGCCTCACGTGCTATGTCTGCTGAGTCAGTTAGGGTCAGGCATTAATATTTATTAATAACCATTTGGCTAATACTCTCCTAACTAGGAATTCCATTATTTTTAAAATATTTCTGTGCTACACAGCAGCAAAATACGGTACTCTGCACTGATTTCCAACACTTTATAGTAGACAGGTTTAACTCTATTTTCGTGTCGACCCCATTTTCACGTACAATATCGGTCGACTGAATGATCGCATCGAGCAATGGCGTAATAGGATTGACAGTGCAAAATAGTGTATTACTACTTGTAATACACTTAATAATTTTAAGGAGGATCAATGGCAACTCGCACCATGCGACTTGATGACAAAGCTGAAAAAGTTCTTCAAGAAGTTGTTCCTAAAACAGGACTCTCGATATCTGACACGTTCAAAAATGGAATCTTGGCTCTTCGAGATGCCATCTCGGATCAGCCACTCCAATCACCGTATGACGTCTATCAGAAATTGTATCGGGCCTGGTGGATATTCGAAAGCTCCCTCTACGCAAACACGTCAAGGGGTACAAGACGCCATCAAGCGAAAACATAAACGATGATCATCGTCGACACGGTTCTGTTTGAAATTTCAAATAGGGGTCAGGCATGTGAATTGACTTTATGGCAAGGATTCCATACAATTTCTCCCATGGCACGAAAACCACGCGTGGAGTTCGAAGGGGCGGTCTATCATGTCATTGCACGAGGTAATCGTCGTACGACGTTGTTTCATCACGCAGACGACTACAAGGAATACCTATCTCGCTTTCAACGTTACCAACAGCGGGATCGCCTCACGTGCTATGCCTATGTGCTGATGGCAAATCATGTCCACTTGCTCGTGCAAAGCAGTGAGATTCCTTTGTCCCGCACGATGCAGACATTGCAGTTTACCTATACCCAGTACTACAACCGTCGATATCGAAAAGCTGGCCATTTATTTCAGGGACGGTATCAGGCCATTCTCTGCGATCGCGATGCCTACCTCCTAGAACTTGTCCGCTATCTGCATCTTAACCCCGCCAGGCTGAGAAAGCCGATGGATCCGTGGCGGTACCGCTGGAGTAGTCATGGCGCATACCTCGGGCAGACATCTCCTATTCAGGTCGATACCGACAGCGTCCTAGAGCACTTTCACAGACGACGCGGACCCGCACGCAAAGCCTATCGCGATTTTATGCGAGACGGGCTGACAATGGGCCATCAAGTGGAGTTTTATGAGACAGTCGATCAGCGATTTTTAGGTGACGATCGTTTTCTCGAGGAGATAGCGAAAAAGAGCAAGGAACGCAACGCAATTCCTTTACGAAAGCTGAAAATCTCTTTCACTCGGCTCTTGTCTGCCGTCGCTACCGTGACCGGGAAGACAGCCACCGAGTTAGTCGAACAAGGGCGCTACCGTGATCGAACCGAGGCACGTGCGTTCTTAGTCTTTGCGACTCGAGAGTGGAGCAGATTAACGGTTCAAACCATTGCCCGGCATCTCAACCGTGACCCTTCGATGATCAGCCGCCTCCACAGCGGATATCTCACCCAACGTCGACCTTCCTGGGAAAAACGGCTTCGCTCTCTATTGACTCATTAAAGCAATATTCATGTCTGACCCCTATTGAAGATTTCTCCAAGTCGTCATATCTATCACTGGGTTTTCTTTAAAACGTTTCCATGCCCGTCGGTTCGGTGCGTGGCACACCGCGCTGCTTGAGGCGGAGGTCGGATATGGCTTTCATTTCATCCCGGCGCGCACGGTTAATTCCGCCAAGCGGTTTGTGTACCGTTAAGCCATGCCACGGATTGAATGAGAGATCTTCGCAGAATAGTTTTTGGGCATCGGATGTGAAGGTTTGTTGGGGAATGTCGATCGTGGCGATTTTGATAAACGGAGATTCATTTTCATCCCAGATAGCTAAGGTATCCTCTATGGGCATCGTCTCCGGATCTTTCTGCACTTGAATTAAAAATTCCAAACACCAATCGCCCTGCGCCAAATCCTTCGCCATCGCTTCTTCAAGGTAATCACCGGAAGGGTTGTCAGGAAGCGGGCTTTGTCGTTCGATGCACGATTTGACTTTATATTTGACGGCAACCGCGCTTCCGTCAGGATTTGGAGCACCAAGTTGAAATGGTGCGACACTGAACCAAGTGATTTCCAAAGGGTTCGCGAATTGTTTCCGGCCTATGAGTGTATTCTTTAATGCCCGTGGCCGTTTCGAAAAGTATCCGGCTGTTGCGAACGTTCCGCCATTAAATTCCCCATCGAAGAACTCGAAGAAATCTTTCGGAGTCCCGGCAAAAAATCCAGGGAAGGCGATAAACAAGAAATCTTGCGTATGCTGTTCATCGCCCGGAATGGGAAGCCGTTCGCCCTCAACGCCCATCAGCTTAATCGCCAATCCACGGAAATCTTTATCTTTGTCCGGAGTCACCTCCGGCGCCGAATTAGAAAAGCGCATCCATGCTGGGTAGGACATACCCTTTTGAAACACGCCGACCTGATACTGTTCCGGAATATCCTCGTCCACGATAAACCGCGCTTTCACACAGCCATTGGACTTGGGATGCGTGTCGCGCAAAAACTCTTGGCCTTCATACTGCTTGGCAAGCTGAGTCGAGAGCAATGTCTTAATATTTTCAACCGTCTGCCGCTCATCATTGGGTACCTGCTCTTGCCCTAGCTGTAACGCCGGGCTATGCGTACATCCGATCACCACCGTGAACACCATCGAAAGACTGAAAAAACGTAATCGCGTCATGTAAAAAGACCATATCATCATAGCTGCCATCGATCCTTTCACACGTCGTGTTTCTGGGTGAACCAGACACGACGGATAGTTTCACAACGGCTGAACATTGAAAAAATGTCAAACATAGTTCACGTAGTTATGCCATCGCTTGGGCATCAGCAAGAATCACGTCAGTTGCCTTCTCGCTAATCATATACACCGAGGTGACGATAAAAAACCCCGGGATCTTCGGAAACACGGAGGCATCGACGACACGTAAATTTTTAGTTCCATGAACACGAAAATTTCCATCGACCACCGCCAACGGATCATCTTTCGGTCCAATCTTACACGTGCAGGAGGCATGATGCCCCCAGGCATTATCTTTGACAAATTGGCGGAGTTTCTCGTCGCTATCATATTCCGCACCCGGAACCAACTCACTGTCAACCACATTGTCGGCCCGCTTCATAATGCGTCGCGCAGTTCGAATCCCGTCGACGACAGAATCGAGATCTTCCTCCCACCCAGCCGTGCCTTCATCAAAATATCGAAAGTTAATATCTGGCGTATCGCGTGGATCGTTTGAACGAAGTGTGACCATACCCCCTCGATTTTGGGTATGCGCTTTTAATACCGCCCAGGTGAAGAAGTTTTTTTGACGTGCGGCATCTTTGGAATAGCCGGGATAGTACCCCTTGAAATAGCCGACTAACCCGAAAATGAATAAATCTGGATCCGGCCGACTGCTATCTGATCGTTTAATGAGCGACAAGACTGCCCCATTAGACGTATAGATTCCTTTCCCCGCTTCCCAATTTTGAAATATGGGATCTGAGATTCCACCAGGTTCTGGAGGAGTAAAGGTCGCCCCTTCAAGAATGGAAAAATCGTTTTTCATTTCACTGACAACACCGACTTCATATCGGTCCTGTAAGTTTTGACCAACGCCTGGCAGATCCACCTGGACATCAATCCCATATTGTTCCAACTCCGCTTTGGGCCCAATCCCCGATAGCATCAACATTTGCGGGGTATTGAATGCACCACCGGAAAGTATAATTTCACGGCTGAATCGTACAGTCTGCCGTACCCCGACATTCGTCATCGGATTGACCTTGGGGTCGGCTCGATACAGATGTTGCCCTTCGAGATATTCCACTCCAACGGCTTTCTTACTACCATCTACGTCGTCTTCAAATATAACCCGCGTCACCAACGCCCCTGTTTTGATGGTCAGATTGTTTGGGCAGGCCTGCTGCACTCGTCGGATGTATTCTCTGGTACCCACCCGCTTCCCTTCATTCGTGGAAAGAGGAGTAAACACGAGACCTTCAGGACTCTTTCCTTTTCCTCGCCACCGCCAATCGTTGGGATCTAAATGCCCTTTGAGTTTCAGCTTGACGCGACTGATCAATCCGTCCACTCGAAAAATCGATTCGCGAAGCGTGGCCTTGATAAGCTTCTTAAGCGGTTTATCTCCAATAACCAATTTCGGATCCGCAATGTTCGTTGTCAACCACCCGCTAAAGCCATGCCGTGTCGGATTGCCATCTGCAAGTCCGGGAGCCTTCACATACTGGCAACGCTCAAGCCGTTCAAAATACTGACGCATATTGTCATCCGACCATGAATCATCGCCAGTTAATTCCGCAAGCTCATCCCAATCGCTTTTGTGCGGATAAATAGTAATCATGGCATGGTGAGCCGTACAGCCACCAAGCGCACCAGCTCGTGGATACAACACGCCATCTTTATCTTTCACATATTTGTCATCACGAGCCTGTTTTCCATCAGACGCATAATGTCTGACGAAGAAATTCCATGACTGCGATTCGTCCTCTGACGCTAATCCGTGAAACGCTGGGACTTGGTAGGTGTACGACTCGGCATCTCCCCCGGCTTCGAGCAACAAAACACGATGGCCAGCCTTGGCCAGATTAGCCGCCAATGGTCCGCCACCAGCCCCTGAGCCAACGACGACATATTCGTATGCCTCCTCGCCAACCCCCAACGATGAGCAGGAAATGGAGGGCAATGGCCCAGACGGATCCTTGTTAAAGAATGACGCACACCCGCTCAGCCAAGCCGTCAACCCTGCGGCAACAGTGGCAGCTTTCTTTGAGAACGATCGCCGAGTGAGTTCGGATTGAGGCACGTTCTCTGTTGGTGATGGTTTGCTCATATTTCTGTCATTACAATGTTTTGAGAAATTCAATCAGTGCAAGCTTGTCGGTATCACCAAGCTTGCTCCCATACTCGTGACCACGATCGATAACAAAATCCTTGCATTTGTTCACTTTGAGAAGGTCCGGCACTAATTCTTTCAACAAAGCTGTACTTTGTTCATCATTGAGATTCTCAGCCTTGATGCGTTTGAGCCCAAGCTTCACTTTGAGTAGAACTTTAACGAGACGGGCAAGGCGGACGGGATCTTTAAAGGACAGCTCGTTGTTAAGATTGGCCAGTAAGTTGATTGGTGTCCCTTTGGGAATCGGACCAAGAACAAACTCATCTTCACCATCTTTCAGGAGCTTGCGCTTGAGTATCTCGGGAAGATATGCCTGGTTCACTTTCAGGTAGCTCACTTTGGTGGTTTTATAAATGGGCGGGCACCAGGGAAGCCCCCAGGTTTCTTGACAATCAGAATTAAACCGCTTTTCGGGCCAGAGCAGTTTTTCTACGCCGTCTTGAAAGGCTTCCATCCGTCCGGCAACCGATGGATCGTTCGTAAATTTTCCAAGCGCATTATTATGGAAATACGGCGCCGTACTCCACATGCTGACGAGTGAAGGCGAACGATAGTACCCGCGCCCCCCACCCGGCATTTCATAGGTTGAGGGTTCTCCCGTCAGGGGATGATGTACGGTAATCGGACGCACGGCTGGAAGCGTCTTGTAGGTTTCCGATGTAAAATTATCCCAAATATGCCCCCTCAATCCATTTGTGGCCAATGCGGCACATGCATTAGTCTTGAGGTCCGCAACAGAATACCGATGTTCATTCGACAAATAGTTATTCTCCAGAAAATCTGGCTGCATAATGATCTGGCGCATCTGTTTCTTGAAATCTTCCGATTCCACCCATTTATTGTAGAAGGAATCAAACTTCGTGACGGTATCATGCGGTTCGGGCTGTTTGCTGGAATGACAGCTTGCGCAATTGTCTGCAAAGACAGTTTTCCCCCGGTTGAGAACTGACTCATCATTCGTTACATAGGCTTGACCACCTGGCGCGTCTTTTAAATGATGGCCTCCCGCCGCTTTCAAGAAAAAACTCGCGAGATTTCCGACACGTTGTTCCGTAGCCTGCCAATAGACAGAATTTTCTTTGGCCGTAGCCACGTCCATCGGCGACTGTTTTTTACCGCCAATAATCGGCTTAAAATGTTGAATCCATTCTTCGTGGAATTCGCCAATATTAATATAGACACGGCTCAGCGCACCAAGAATGCCAACCGAATCAGCACCATCTTTAAGAATATGGGGAACAACCATCTCAGGTGACGTTCCCGGTACCGCGAGCGCGCCTCCGGCAATTTGCTCTGTCTCTCCTGTTCCTAAGCGAGCACCCACCTCGTAAATCGCATTCATCGTTCGCGGATTGTTGATATTGTCCGTCGCAATAATTGAAGTATCCAAAGCCCCAGGGGGCGAACTATTAAATAATTGCCACACAAAATTCTCTTCATCAGGATGGGCGATAAAGATTCGACCGATCCAGAAGTATTGCGCCCCAACGTTTGTGGAAAGATTTTTCCATTCAGGGTTTTCAGGATCAGCTGGCGGGTGAAGCGGGTGAGGTCCGGCATGACAAAACGCACACGACATACCCACACGATATGGACGTTCTAGTTCTTTATCTAAATAGTAGGTCGGATCCGTGTAAAAGCGTTCGGCATCCCAATAGTCCACGGCATCCTGATCATATTCAGAACTGGATTCATCGAACTTGGGATTGAGGAACAGACGTAACCCCACGATTCCTGACGGTTTTCCGTACACCGCCGGATCGATGCCTTCCGGCTCCGGTTCTATTCGCTCGTCGAGATATAAACCATATTGAGGATCGGGACCTGTGGCTTTCTTGAAACCCGGTTCGTTCATCAACCCTAAATATTCAAAGCGATTATCTCGGCTGTAATAATATTTTTTGCCGTTTTTATCAGGGTTGGGATACGAAGACAGCGTTTTCAAAAAGTCCAACGTGCCAAAACTATTTTTCGCCATATAGTCCCAAAACGCCTGATTGCCACCCGTCCACAACATCCATGTGTTTCGGCCTTTGACTTCATCCGTCGTCAGCTCAATGCCTCCGTCCATATCACGAAACACATCTACAGCGGTTTCCGGAAAGTCGGCAGCCGTTTTACCCTGACGTTTGGCCTCATCCTGTGCAGTGGTCCGAAACAGGCTGCAACCCGACACGAACACAAGCGAGGAAACAAGACAGGATACAATAAGTACTGTGAGCTTTTTCATATCAACCATACCTCCTTACAATCAGTCATTGAACACAAATTTTTCGATGAACGTGTATGGCTTCTTTTTTCGCATTTCAAGAAAGGAAATGCCGTCATTGGGGCAGTAATGTTCGTACCACCCGGCAATGGTGAAAATCTTGTCCAAAAGTCTGCAGATTACATGCCATCGAAAAATGAATGGCGCAGTACCATGGGCCGAACAATTTCACGAGAGAGGCATAGGGGTTGAACATACGTCGCTTCCAGAGTTAGGACGTAAAACTACCCTAGAATTGCCGAATTCTATCGAAGAATACCATGGTAGGTGTTTATGAGAAATTTGTCTAGAGGGGAGGGCCTCAGCTATACCTGCGGCAACGATGTATAGATATAGATACACCTTGTATCTATTTTGATAAATAACTTTCCGATCACGGGCATGACTGTCATGTGTGATTTACGTTAACCGGTTTAATTCTTCTAAAGTATCGGGAATGTGAAAGGTAATCTCTCCGTTAAATTCTCGATTAATGAGGCCTTGAAAAAAAATACGACTGATATTCTCATGAAGATGTTGTGAGGTATCGACTCGATCAACGACATTCCACAGGCGGCTCCAAAGGGAAGGAAAGGTCGCTACCAACCATTTCGTCAGATACAGGAAACGAACTGGCTCAATGCCGATCCTTTCACACCCTGCTTTTCCCATGAGTTCTTCCATGTACATCCTCGGGAGAATGTGCATACCAAGCCGTCGCAACGGAGTTTGCGGCAACAGATCATTCAACATGCGGAGATTGACCGCTGCCAATTCGACGCCTTCTGGATTATCGACGGCATTCACATAATGCCTCCGGGTATATGACGTATAAAATTCCTTGGCCTCGGCAAGATTTTTCGGAACATATTCGCTGCTATCAGGGTCTCCTTTGGGATGAATACCCATCATTTGGGCAAAGATCCGCCAGAGATAATACAAATCTTCAGCTTGTTCATTCGATAACCCAATGCGTAATTGCTTGAGTCCCGAAATCACCAAATAGGAAAACCCCATGACCGCTCCCAATTTATCTTCTAGGTTAACTGGGACACCATAGCGCTCTTCGTAGTGTGGGAGATGTTCTCGTACAATCTTACGAACGCCGGCATGTAGCAAGCGGATTTTAGGGACGGTGATCAGGGCTTTACCTGAGGGTTCAAACCCTCCCACGGCTGAAACATTAATGAGCATTTGCAACACCCCAAGTATCCGTCGATAGGGACGGTGCGAAAGATTATTCGATATGCTCAGTACTTTCGATAGATTGGGAGCCGCATACCCTTCAGGAAGACTTTTCGCTAATAGCACTAAGGCAGATGGAAGGGCATGCGTCATAAAGACGCGTTGCCCCCGTTTAATCCGCTCACCATCAATGGGGTGCGCCTCAAGCAAGGGCAGATTCATCGTCGAGGCCAGAAACGCGCGAAGCGGTTCAGGGATATCGTTCGAAAGAACAGCCGTATTCGTATTGAGTCGTTGAAAAAGATTGTTGAAATCTTCCTCCTTCACCACGTCGTGAAGTTCAGCCAAGCAGTGATCGGCCGTAGCATCTCCCTGTAGTCGCAAGCTATCTAAAAATTGATCATCTGACCACTGACTTTTGCCTCTGTCGTCATTGATAGCCATGTCGATGATATTCCGTGTTCCGTCGTGAGTCACGCATGAAAGAATACACATATTTCGTGACACGAGAAAGATGCATCGCACGAGAACATCGCGCAAGAATGAACGATGGAGATCTATGGTAGTCGGCTATAGCTGAACGAGCAAAGATGGGTAGGAGGCCGTATCACATGACCATCGTGCTAGAACTTCAAACGCCAACACACGTACCATGTGCTACTGGAACACGAAAAGTTACTCCGGCACATATAGCAGAGCACATGAATTATTCCACGGCATTCATGGATTAAGACTCTCCTTGCGCCGTCAATTAATATTCTCGACAACCGTTCGAATATACGGTTTTTCAGAGTGTGGGTTATCCGGACTGATGGAGTCACGGTACCATGAAACACTATCTTCCTCTCTAGCGACCTCCAGAATATCGCTCATTTCGATTTGCTCAAGTAGATACACTCGTCCCTTCGGATATTCTGGATTCTCAGGTGCCCGCTCAATCAAGTCCGAGATCGAGTCGAAGGCGTCATACCACAAACCCGCTTCGGAATACACGGACGTCACTTCCTGCGGTTCAGCATTCCGTAATTCGGCTAACAACGTTTCAGGCGGCACAATCCGCTTGATGTATCCGCCAGCGACAAGATTCTTGGAAGGGGAATCCTGATCGACGACTAACTCGACAAACCATTGGTATTCCTTATTTAATTCCAGTTTGACGTTGTGATCTCGGAGACAGATCGTGTGAATACCAGGCACGCCATCATCGGCTAAGGTTAATTCCAACACTGGCTTGATGTAGTCTTCATGATTCACGGTCAGCACCATTTTGTAGGGAGCAGATTTGGACAAATACCAATAGAGCGACGGTTGCTCTTTGATGGTCAATCCTAAGTGGTCCGGAACCATAGCAAACAACATGGCTAGAGCCATATCATCTCCTCGCGTTCCACCTCCAACTCTGCCGCCTGGAGCTCCAATACCCTTTGGTGGTTTGTACACAGGCATTCGGAGAGGTTTCGTAGATATTTGTACCTTTTCAGAGAGGTTCATCTTCCTCTGTCCATCTACCTCGTGTGCGTCTCCTTGTACATTGAGAGTCTGCGCATAAAGCGGATTGCCCCATTCACTCATTGGCATGAGACCGACCATTATCCCTAAGGCTGTGAGAAGAAGCGTATTGGACTTCATGATGAAGACCTCCAGTTATAAACACTCATCCTTGGAAAATAAAAAGAACGGTTACTCAACAGTGTTATAGCCGTTCCAATTGACTTCCGTCTGTACGACGTGTGTTGTTGCGCTGTGTACATGATGTACATTCGCTTGGAAGTTATTTGGTTTCGCTATAATGTATGGAATATCGAGTCCGGAAGCAATAATCATCCAGCCTTCTTCTATTCCAGTGACGATAGACTGTTGAAACACCATGAACAATATAGAAACTAAGAAAGGCAAGGTTAATGCCATAGAAATATCTTGAACGTCGTCATGCAGAACGAAATCCCAAACCACTGATAAAGAGAAGAAAATCTCGTCCATACAGAATTCCGGATGAGAAAAAGCATTCTACATACTACAGACATACTGTCTTCACCGTAGACAGTCATAACGAAAATATATTCATAAAATACTGTATTATTTGAAATTGTATAATATGTCTACATAGTGAATTTATGTAAACATTGTAGACATTTTTGGACAATTGCAGTATATTTTTTCATCATCCGTTCAGCGAAAGACTGAATCTACGAGATTGCTTTGCACAAAATTCCATGCCACGACTTCAAAATCGGCAACGGCCAAGGCTTGACCCATCGATTGATCCACTTCAATCAATCCTACCTCTCTGTCGAAAAATGAGAGCAGAGCGTAATCTGCCCGCGTTACTCAAACTGATTGCCAAAGAAGCGAAACATCACCTGTCAGCAAACGACGCCAGCCTTCTCCTCTTCGATCAGGAACGCTGCGAACTCTGGTCCTACATCACATTGGACGGTGAAATCATCCGTTTTGATGCAAGACTTGGCATTGCCGGAGCAGCAGCACTCACTGGAGAACTGCTGAATATTACTGACGCGCAACAGGATTCCCGGTTTTACAAAGACATTGACGCACACTCCAAAAAACGAACTCGCAATCTTCTTGCGATACCGCTTCAATCTCATAACCATGAAGTGCTAGGAGTGTTGGAGGTCATGAATAAAAAGCAGGGGACCTTTACCCCTCAGGATGAAGTGATTGGACGTGCGCTCGCCGAACAAGCGGCACTGAGCATTGAATCAACGCAAACCGTCCAAGAACTTACACAACAGCAGCAGCAGCTCATCACGGAGAACACGCAACTTCGGAAAGAAATTGAAGGACGCTTTGCGACGCAACATTTCATCGGCATTAGTCCTCATATGCAAAGCATCGTTCGACTTATTGACCAAATCCAAGAAAGTTCGGTTGATGTGCTGATCACGGGAGAAAGTGGGACAGGAAAAGAGCTGGTCGCCAAGGCCATTCATTACAATAGCCTACGAGCTCACAAGCCGTTCATTGCCTTAAATTGTGCCGCAATTCCAGAACATCTCGTGGAAAGCGAACTCCTTGGGATACAGCGAGGCGTGGCCACAGGAGTCGAAGCGCGTATTGGGAAATTTGAACAGGCCAATGGTGGAACGCTCTTCCTCGATGAAATTGGAGATCTTGGTATCAATGCGCAAGCCAAAATTTTACGAGTATTGCAAGAACGGATGTATCAGCCAGTCGGAGGCCGAACCAATCATTCAATTGATGTCAGAATTCTGGCCGCAACCAATAAAAATCTTGATGAACTCATTGCTCAGGGCACTTTTCGACAGGATCTCTATTATCGCCTGAAAGTTATTCACATCCATACGCCCCCGCTTCGGGAGGTTCCGGAAGACATTCCACTCCTTGCCGCACATTTTTTAACGCAACAATCACGTCAGGTGAAGAAAGAGGGCAAGCATCTGAGTCTCAATGCGCAACGTGCCTTGCAAGCGTATCACTGGCCAGGAAATATTCGAGAACTTGAAAATGAAATGAAACGATTAGTGGCCACCTTGAGACGTGTCGTGGTTTCGGAACAAGACCTTGACACCCATATTCGCACTCAGAAAAAGGCTACCCCCAAGCAATCAACACACAGTGCCGGCACGCTTCCTGAGGCTGTCGCCCAATTAGAAGAACAGATGATTCGAGACGCATTACGCTCCTGCCGATCGAATCAGGTGCAGACGGCAAAAACTCTTGGGCTAAGCCGCCAGGGTCTCATCAAGAAAATGAAACGATTGGGGATCTAGAAGAAATGAACGTATCTCGTGAGAAAAATTTTCTGTTTTTTCTTGACAAGATACGCTTCACGAGACACGAGATACGTTCTTTTTTTCGACAAGTGACGGTATTACGAATTCTGTACAATTCGTTCCGGTGGCCCACTCAACACACGATACACCGTCACGGAATCCTGCTTGCCGCGAAGCTCGAATTGCCCAAGCTCTTCGATGGCCCATCCCTCATCAAGATAGCGTTTGGTTTCCTTGGTAATCAGAAGGCTTCCAAAATCCAAACCCGTATCAATTTTCGACCGGTCCTTGCCAAGCTGCTCTAGCCGCGCTGCGATATTCACGACATTGCCAACTGTCGTATACTTTAACCGTTGGATGCCGCCGACACTTCCCGCAATCACTAACCCACTGGCAACTCCAATTCTCACGTTCCCTACAGGAATGGATTGTTGAACATGGATCTGATTTAACCGGTGTATTTCTTGAATTAATGTCAGCCCGCATTGCACCGCATTGATTGCATCTTGGCGAATATCGTTTTCGTGCGTACGAGCAAATGGCACACCAAAGTTCGCCTTGACGCCATCACCAAAGTAATCATCGATCACGCCGTGATGCGCAGCAATGACGTTGGCCATCGACAGGAGATAGGTATTAATCCACTCCATTAACTCCTGAGGCGACAATCGTTCAGCCACTGCGGTAAACCCTTCGAGATCGGCAAAAAGCACTGTGGCTGTCAATTTTTGTGGCCGAATGCGTCCATCTTGCAAAAATTGTTCACGCTCAGCCCAAATTGTCTCAGCAACCTCGCGCGACACATGTTGAGAGAAGAACTGCATGAGTAATTTTCGCTCCTGTTTATCCCTTTGCGACACCCATGCGGTCACGATACTTCCCGCACTGAACCATGCGATCGCAGGGGGAATGAGAGGAATCCACCAGTTGCTCAGAAACAGCCAATACGCGATCAAGATAATCCCGCCAACCCCTCCGCCTAAAAGAAAAATTACACGCCAGGGTGATCCCAGTCTCAACGCTAAGAGTCCACCCAAACTCCCCCAGACGATGATCCAGCCAGCTTCCAGGACTTCCGATACGTGACGAATCGGGGTCTCATGCCCTAATGCCATCCGAATAAATTGGCTGACCATATGCGCATGGAGTTCCATGCCTGAAATCTGCTGGTCTCTCTCCTGCCCAAGACTGAACGGAGTGTAAAAATCATCTCTGACACTTTCAGCCACAGACCCGATCACCACAATTCTGTCCTTTATCGCTTCTGGATTTACATCACCAGACAATACTGAAGCGAGAGAGAAACGTTGAAACGAATCATGCGTCCCATAATACTTCAGTAACATTTGGTATCCGCTGGGATCGCGGTTGACATATCCTCCATCAGAAGAGTGAAATCGTGGTATCGTCGTATTCCCAAGTCTCATCAATTCTGGCTGTGACGGATCAGGGTAAGGCACGATTTCGTCTTTTTCTAAATACTTGAGCGCGATTAACAGAGAAAATGACGTAGCCACGCTCTCCTGGTCTTCTAAAAATAAAAACCCTCGTCGAACAATTCCTCCAGGATCAACAAGAATGTCATTGAATCCTATTTGATCGGTTCCCTCTAACATGGGAGGGCCAGCTACGCCACGTCCATGCTGATCAGGAAATTTCATGACCGTCACAATTCGTGAATTCGCAGCGAATATCGCATGTAAATCGTCTGTACCTGGGGAAACGTCCCGATCCCGGTATAAATCTAACCCGATGACACGCGCATCAGACTTCGTCAAAATTTTCAGCGCTTGCGCAATAAGTTCATCGGAGATGGGCCACTGATCAAGAGACCTCAGATCGTCTTCGGTGATGGTAATCAGAACGATGCGAGGGTCGGGAGTGACGGGGACTGAGGTGAGTCGCACCATCCAATCATAGGTACGAAGCTCTATAGGTTCGAACAAGGCGAATTGACGACAGCCAATCACCGCCATGCTCACAAGGAGACCAATCCCAAACACACGTACCGGAGAAGACCGAAGGACCGTGCGTAGAGAGGTCATAGCAGACCTATTAATTTAGAGCCAATTATTGATAAGGAGGAATGGCGACCAATAGCCTGGATGTTGATAGGAAGGATGGCTCAATAATTTCTTCTTGGCCATTTGCAACGCCACCGCTTTGGATACAGACGCATCTTGTAATTGGCGGTAAAATTCCGTGATCAGTTCTGATGTCGCCTTGTCATTAATAAACCATAGGGTGGCCAACGCACTACGGGCACCAGCTTTTATCGCGATGCCTGCCAGCCCAAGCGCGGCGCGATCATCCCCCGCCGCCGTTTCACAGGCACTCAACGTTAATAAATCCAACGGCGTGTCTCGAAATTGATACAGCCCAATCAGTTCATCCAATCGATCCATCGTTAACTTTTCATCGAAAGCCAAGAGAAAGGTGTTCTTGGCTTCCCCAGAAAATTTCGCATGCGAAGCGATATGGACAATGCTCGGACGTTCGTCTTTCATTTCAAACTCAAGTTCATCAACCTGGAATTGCTGATTTAAGAGAACACGGCCGCCATACAGTTTTGTCAGAGCTTGTATTTCTGATGCCACATTGGGCAAGGAAGGAAACCCTTGCACAGCGTCCGTTAATCCAACCGAAAGCAGCTTCACCTTCTCTCTATCGATCGGACGTGGGTCCGTCAAGTCAATTCCCGGCGTAATAGCCAGCGCATACTGCGCAATGAGAAACTCTTTGCCATCGTGAAGCGCGCCAAGAGGAATGGTCCGCAATGGTCCATCCGGGACAAACACAAGGGTATGAATATCAAATTCGTCCAAATGAGCGCGAAGCGGTTGAATAAGCCAGGTGTAGACCTGCTGGGCATACGGCAAATATTCACGCGTTGTACGTTTTTCCAGGAATTTCCTCAGCATTCGAACTTCTTTTGTCAGAACCTTTAACGTGACTGACACTCGTTCTCGTTTGAATTCAGCCTTCTTCCCATTGTGAACACTGATGAGTAGCTCCATTCGGTCAGGCAATAGAATCGGATACACGACAGCTGTATGTTCCAACCCCTTCACAATTTCATCAACATTCTTTTTTTTCGATAATGACGCTTCCACACAATTGTCGCGAAAATAGTCCTGCAGCTCCGCTGTTTTGAATTGCTCCATCGTGCGCCGTGCATTTCCTAAAATACTCTGGTTCACTGCGTCATCTCTCGTCTTATCGGCTTGCGTCAACAACAGATCCACCAGTTCAAAAAACAAAGGACCGATCGACGTTCGAAACGATGCAGATTGAACGGGAAAGCCGCGAGTCACTTCATTTCGGATCGGCTGAAGCGTATAGACAGCTCGGCGATACGCTAAAATGGCTTCATCCGCCTTTCCCTGAATTCGCAATAGGCGACCGGCTTGCCATTCCCACTGATACAACGACTCAGAAGCGGAGCCTTGCTGAGCCGCGTGAATAGCTCGACGCGTCAGTTCCATCGCCTCATCGAGTCGACCTTCGTCTTCGTACAAATGCCCTAAATGCCCCCAGCCATAGGAGGCCGTTCGATGATCTTTGAGGCGACGGGCGATCTCTGCGGATTGCTGAAACGCCTCAGCCGATTGGAGTCCAAGCTGCTGCTGAAAAACCTTCCGCTCCTGACGAAGACGATCATAGGCCAATCCAATACTCAGAAACTCTTGCGCTTTTCGATGAGAATCTTCTAGGTCATGTACTTGCGTCATGGCTAAATCAAGACGGTCTTGGCTTGCTGTCCATTCACCTTCAAGAAGGGAGCTCCAGGCCGCATTAATGAGCGCCGTGACAGCCAGGGAAGGATGATTCATTGCTTCGGCAAGGACCGTGGATTCCGTAAACGAACCAAGCGCCTCACCGTATCGTTGTTGGGAGGCCAGCACATTGCCACGATCATTGAGAATCGTCGCAACCAACTCGGAGTCTTCGAGTTCTCGAGCCTCTGCCAAGCTTTTAGTGAGATACTCTTCAGCCACGTCCACCATCCCTAAGGCAAACGCCACATTGCCTAACCGCCCAAGAACCCTAGAAGCCAATATTCGATTGTTGGACTCAACGGCTAGCTCTCTGGCCAAATTCAGCGTGACCCCTGCCCGTTGATATTGACCAAGGTTGTACAAGGCTTGAGAAAAGTACAGTAGAGCCTGGGCTTGGGCATCAGGTTGCTCTGCTTCCTCAAATTCACGAGCAGCTTGCTCCCACTTCTGAGCCGCTTGGGCAAAATGGCCCTGAGAAAAATATTGTTTTCCTGTCTCGAGAGCATCGTTGCTGGCCTGAGACTCTGCAGCAGAGACGAGAGGAATCGGAGAGGAAGGACTCACAAGGACAATCCCAAGAGTCAAGGCCCTCGCAGCTAGTAAGCACGGCGTTCTTGAGAACATACGTGTTGATATAGAAAAGAGAAACTCAAGAACACTCTGCATCTTCGTCTTCCTAATCTGTCCGGGTAGCAGAATGTGATCATGCATAATTTCGCGCGCTTCGTCTCAATGTGCTTCTGTAGACTCTTTGAGAATAAAAGCTCCTAATTGTCGTAACCGCGAAAAGTATTCCACACCCTCATCGGGTAAGTCCGGCAACAAGACATCGAGCTCCGAAAGACTATCCTGAAGTATCGACACTCGTTGCCTGTCCAATTCTTTTTCTTCTACATAATATGTAATACATCCCACAATGACCGTATCCAACATCATTAATTCACCCTCAGCGCCTTCTAATGCCTCTGGCCACTTTGCATCCTGATGCGTCTGCCACAGCTCGGTGAGATCGGTCATTGAAAACACCTGTTTCCCCCATGATGTCTATTAGGCAACAGCATGAACAGGAACATGACGATTTTCTCCTTTTGCCAGTTACACTCGTGAGTATTGAAGAGGCTGCATGAATGCAACAAATCTGTCAAGTCATTGCATGACAGTAGCCAAGCTCAGACCGGTACAGGTTATAATGTCATTCAAATAGCGCAAGAGGAGCGAAACACATATGCAGACACTTGAACAGTTATCATTTGATAATTCCTATACCCGATTACCCGATGGATTTTTTCAACGGGTTCACCCGACTCCATTCCCCAATCCACATGTCGTAAGCATGAATCCAGTAGCAGCCAAACTCATTGACCTTGATCCGGCTGAGGCCAAGCGACCCGAGTTTGCCGAATACTTTTGTGGAGCAAAGTTGTTTCCCGGGAGTGATCCCATAGCCACATTGTATTCAGGCCATCAATTTGGCCACTACGTGCCGCAGTTAGGGGATGGCCGGGCTATTTTACTGGGTGAGGTTCGAAATGCCAAAGGCGAAACATGGGAATTGCAATTAAAAGGGGCTGGCCTGACTCGATTTTCTCGCGATGGGGACGGCCGAGCCGTCTTGCGATCCACTATTCGTGAATATTTGTGCGGGGAAGCGATGCACGGATTGGGAATCCCGACCACGCGAAGTTTGTGCATCGTCAGCGGAGAAGAAGTTGTCTGGCGGGAAAGACCTGAACCCGGCGCCATGCTTCTTCGGATGGCTCCCAGTCATGTTCGCTTTGGAACCTTTGAAGTCTTTTACTACCGTGGACAGCATGAGAGTTTAAAAATCCTGGCTGATTATGTCATTCAGCATGACTATCCCCACTTAGCTGCTGTCGAAAACCGATATGCCCGACTCCTTCACGAAGTCGCGGTTCGGACAGGCAAAATGCTCGCGCAATGGCAGGCAGTCGGGTGGTCGCATGGCGTGATGAATACGGACAACATGTCTATCCTCGGCCTGACAATCGATTACGGACCCTATGGGTTTATGGAATCCTTTCACCCTGGATTCGTGTGCAACCATTCCGATCATCACGGACGTTATTCGTTTCAGCACCAGCCCGATATCGGCTATTGGAACATCCGGGCACTTGCAAAAGCGATGTCACCGTTGATTGAGCAGTCTGAACACCAAGCCGCACCAGAATTGTATGAAAAGACTATGCTCGAAAAATATGCAGGGCTGATGCGAGACAAATTAGGCCTCGTCGAGAATCATACTGGCGACGACAAATTGGTGACCGACTTGTTAAATCTGATGGATTCCAGCCGTACGGACTACACGAATCTTTTTCGATCCTTGAGCGGATTTCAACAAGAATCTCCCCAGAACAACTCAGCGATCAGAGATCAATTTCTCCACCGTGAGGCCTTTGATGATTGGGCAGCACGCTATCGTGAGCGGCTGCAAGCCGAGAAAAGCCAAGACTCAGAACGTCAAACACGGATGAATCAAGCAAACCCAAAGTATGTCCTCCGAAACCATTTGGCCCAACAAGCCATTGAGCAAGCGACCCGGCACAACGATTATTCTGAGATCGATCGTCTTTTGAACCTGTTTAATGATCCGTATACCGAACAACCTGGGATGGAAGCCTATACCCTTCCACCGGCTTCGGGTAGCGAGCCAATCATCGTCAGCTGTTCATCATAGTTTCGCGAATTCTAATATATTCCACTGAGCAGAATTGACGTACCCAGCATGAAGCACTTCAAGCTGCGGAAAGTTATACCCGCTTAGCTGACTGTACACCATTGAGGGATTTGACGACGCAGGGATTACGAGAATTTCGTCATGAGAAATGACACCAAT
The DNA here is from genome assembly GCF_965152605.1 of Nitrospira sp. M1. NCBI lineage: Bacteria > Pseudomonadati > Nitrospirota > Nitrospiria > Nitrospirales > Nitrospiraceae > Nitrospira > Nitrospira sp. M1. Next base: position 88,827 of record NZ_OZ224217.1, on the reverse strand, counting down.
CCGGTAAACTTAATCGGCGAAAACCGTGAAGCATTCACACATAAAGCATATTAAAGGCTTGAGCTTTCAAAGCTTTCCTCATTTTTCGTTTGACGTCTAACATTTTCCGACTTTTCCATGATTCGCATTCTTCTCTTCTTTTTTGTTTTAGCCGCGGTCTTCATCGGCCCACAACTCTGGGTCAAGCGAGTGTTTTCGCAATATCGAACTCCAAGAGAGGACTTCCCTGGAACAGGAGGAGAATTGGCCAGACATCTGCTGGATCGGTTTCATCTTCAAGACGTCCAGGTTGAAACCACCGACATGGGCGACCATTATGACCCTCTCGCCAAAATTGTCAGACTGACTTCGGAGAACTACTACGGTCAATCATTGACTGCGGCAACGGTTGCAGCCCATGAAGTTGGGCATGCCCTCCAAGATCAAGCGGGGTACTCCCCCCTCAAGGAACGGACACGTCTGGTGCGTGTAGCACAGAGAGCAGAAAAAGTGGGATCGTTTGTGATGTTAGGGATTCCAATTGTGGCTGCCATCACACGTGCGCCCGGAGCGGGACTTCTCGTCATGATTGCCGGCATCGCCACCATGGGAATTGGCACACTCATTCATTTCTTGACGCTGCCAGTGGAATGGGACGCCAGCTTTCGCCGCGCACTTCCCGTGTTGGAACAGGGTGGATATCTCTCTCCGGAAGACCTTTCTGGAGCGAGAAAAATTCTCAAAGCCGCCGCACTCACCTATGTTGCAGGATCAATGGCCAGCTTACTCAATCTCTGGCGTTGGATTGCCATGATGCGCCGGTAGAAGAATACTCGTCCTTCGTGAAGCATCGTTCCGAGGAGAAAAAACGTGAAGCGTATCCCGTAAAAACTGGAAAGACTCCTTATGCGAGATACGAGCAACGAGCGACGATTCATGAACGACCAGTCAAGAAAGGCCGCGGATGGATTTTCAGTAGACCCAGAGAGGAAAACAAGACGGCTCAAAAAATCGATTGGCTTGTCAGCACAATATCACTGATATCCGTTTGATTCCCGCCAAACATTGGTGCAGCTAACAAACGACCCAACGGAGTTATTGGCACATGATGATAATAGACCCTCACAACAGTCAGACGTTCTATTGGTGCCAAGGTTCCATCATAGGTAAGGTAGGTCGTCAGTTCAGATGACAGCCCGCAATTGGGTTCCGTCTGAGGAGAGCGAACCCCGTTCCCCGATAACGTTCCTCGTTGAAAGACCACACCACATGACGGCACACTATCCGTCGAATCTCCCGCTTGAACAGGAACAATATATATTTTGTAATCATCTGGGTTTTGAGCGAACGCCAACGACGAACTCGACGCGGCAAGGAGGTCTAATAAGTTTTCGCCTGCATTGAGATCGCGTGAAGCCAGATTCCCTCCTTCTCTGGCAATATGCGTAACTGTGGTCTGCGCATGAATCATCGAACCAAATTCTACAATACCAAAGGCGATCACGAGAAACACGAGCATCATAAACAGCCCTTCAACAGCCGCGATACCTTGTTCTCCAATTCCTGTATGCGAGCGATGGTTTGCTGTGTTCTTAAAATTCTTCATTTCGATATGTGCCTTCCGCGGCCATGGGAATTCCCGAACCATAACTTGAAAACAGTTTCTCAAGAAATGGTGTGATAAATTGATGTTCATAATGTACGCGAACACGCATATAGGCCCCACTGCCTCCCGCACTAGAAGGATTCGTGTCCCACGAGTCTGGGTCTGAATAATCAGAGCCCACTGGGAACACCCAAATTTTGGCTGGATCCAGTTCCATGATAGAGAACGTCTGGTCTTGTATAGCCTTGACGATGGAAGCTTCCCGAGACAAGGAATTATCGTCTTCATCTTTGAGTGTGACGCCCAATAGGCCGACACGCATACCTTCCCGCGTGGCATACTGCAAGGTATGTTGATGGACAAAGAACCAGCCAAATTCAATCACAGCCATCACAACGAGTAAAAACAAGGGCAGCACAAGAGAAAATTCAAGAGCTGTCGAACCCTTTTCATTCCTTAGCATCGATATATCTTTCTTCCCGTCAGCGCAAAGCTACTGCAATAGTCTTAATTTCAACCGATTCGCGATAATCTGGAGCAATCCTTCCAATTCAGACGAACTGGTGGCATAAAACCGGTAGCTCGGTCCGCTTGAGACTTGATTCAAGAACGTCTGATTGATCGTCCCAAACCCAATCACATAGATTTTGATATTCTGCGCTTTGATTAATGCCGCTTCATCAAGAGCCTTTTGGACAGACGTTTGGCTGATATAGCCTCCGGCAGCAGCCGGAGCACGATCATTCATGCAATCTTCCGGTCCTCCTCCCGCGAGAGGAGCATAGTAGTTGTGTGCACTCCCCGGACCATAGGTTGCATCTTCGAGGATCCACCATTTGGTTGTCTTCGGAGAGGGACAACTTGAAGGCCCAACCGGTAAGCCGTCCCCTCGAGGTAAAGGATTGACACCCCCTGATGGGAAAACCGCTTCTACAGCATTTGGGTTATACAATGTATCATGAACCTGGCCTGCAGTATTTTCTAAAATAGCTGCCGTAAACGTATTAGAATTTCTCGTAAACACCGAAGTAAATCCCGTCGGCTGACCATCGGAAATCAAGATCACATATTGATCATCCCGTTCATTGAGTGGCTCGGTCGTATAGGGCGTAAATCCCGTACTAGTACGAGCTTTGGCTAAGGCTTCAGACGTATTGGTCCCGCCATTTGCCGCTAACCCGCTGATGGCACTCGTCAAGTCCGAATGAAAATTATTTTGCAAAGCATACGAAACGACGGCACCTGAGGCAAAAGAGACCAATCCAAATCGACTTCTGTCTTGTGTATCCTCAAAATTGTCAATGAATTGCTGCGCGGCATCCCTTAGGTCTGCGATGGCAGCTCCCTTCATAGAGCCTGACACGTCTGTGACTAAGACCACTTCAGCTCCGCCAAGTCTCGCGGCCCCTAAGGCTTCAACTGGTACGCTATCGCCGGCATAAGATAATGCTCGACTGACCGTACTCAGAACATTGGCCGACCCGCTAATGGTCACTTTGTTTGTTACATCGTTCTTATCCACGCTAAACGTGGTGTGTTGATCTGTCCCCAAAAGGCCATCGGGAAAGTTTGCTGTTGCCATCTGCTGCATAAACAAAACTTTATCCGGAATATTCGGATTCGTGAGATGTGTGGCCCCAGCCAACGACGCAGCATCGACCGCTTTGGCAATTTCCGCTTTCACGGCGAACCATCGACCAGCTTCAATGCCCAATGCGGCAAACCCAAAAAGTAAAACGACGAACACCGAGCCCAATACTAAGAAGCCGCCTCTCGTATTCTGTAATATGTGCTGATTCATGGACTTCAAGTGTTTCTTCCTTCTTTGGCCCTGGCAACGCCGTATTTCGCCAATAGTTTTATATTCGTGAAAGCACGACACACGCACACCCAATACTGACCTGTATCGGACAATCTCCGTCAGGAGTTGAAGGGAAAAAGTACTATTGTTAAGAGGTTAAGAGATTGTTGTATTCAAGATACAATGGAGCGGGGAGTTATTGACTGTCCAGATAGCAGAGGAAATGAGACAACTCCATGAACGGCGTTATCGTTCAATCTTGTATATTCCCTGTTATTGTCTTCGGTCTTACCCGTTTCTTTGCGAGAAAAGAACACTCAGTACGACAAAAATACCTGAGAAAGAAATTATTTAGGAAGGAAGTGTGTCTAAAGTGTTGAGGAGAGATTCAACAGGTGTCTCTAATTGTTTACGTTGGTTGCAGGGTCGACAGGATGGAACGACATTGCCTCTGGTACTTTTCCCTTTACGAGCAAGCGGGATCTTATGGTCCATGGTAAGTGCTGAAGCGGGGAAGGTTTGTTGACAATAGTGACATGTCCCTTTGTTGATAAGAGCAAGCCACCATTGCGTTTTTCGAAGTTTTCGAGCACGCTCCCGCTCTACCTTGATGTGACGCTGCAAGGCTGGATCAGGGTCGAGGTCGTAGTAGGAGTCTTGACTCGCCATACGTTCGTGAATTCTACCTTACTCCTTTTGTCTTTGACGAATTACGCTTTACGAGCGACGAGATACGATAGCTTAGTCTAGAGCGAGCGTGAGGCACTTCGCGGACCCACCGGCTTTTAAAAACTCATCCAACTCAAGTTGATGAGGGAGATAGCCTTTCTCCTCTAGCAGCGTTGTGGTTTCAGGGCATCCGGTTGGCAGGACAACATGGTTCCCGACACACACGGCATTGCACGCAAACCGTTCAGCCTCTTGAGGAGGGACTGGCACTCGTCGTGCTTGCTCAAGGCGTGATTCAATAACCGCTCGCGCGTAGGAATCAAACGCACCGGGGAAATATAATACTTCACCGCCGCTGAGGGGACAAAAACAGGTATCCAGATGATAAAATCTGGTACTGACGAGTTCGAGCGGAAGTATTTCTTTATGAAAGATGTTGGTTAATACCGTATAGGCGCGGACATCGCTCCGTTGCCGATAGCCTCCGAACCACACATCAGCAAATCCCAGCAGATCTCCTGCACCTTCAAAATAGAGGTCTTCGTCCAACCGAATGACTTCATACCCCTGCTCTTCAAACCATCGCGCAAAATACTGTTCCTCACGCTGACGTTCTGGATGACGAAACCGACTGGGTACGGCTTTTCCATGGGCCACGACTCCTGCATTGGCGGTAAAGACTAAATCGGGCAAGCCAGGCACTGGTTCAATATATTCAACCTTCACACCAATGTCTTCTTCGAGAACATGAACAAGTGCTTGCCATTGGGTTTGGCATGTGGTCGGGTCGGAGGCATTGGAGATCCGCATCCACGGATTGATTTCGTATTCAATCCCAAAATAATCCGGACGGCACATCAGCAGGCGACTCATCGAGGACTCTCTTTGTCTTGCCAACCTAACTCGCGCGCCAACTCACTCAGAAACGAAGACGAATCCATGACGAGTCCCACCGCCTGAAAACTACCTCGGTCACTCAGCTTGGTCGGCACGGCTGGATTAATGTCCACACACACAGTCGGCACCGTTGCGGGAAGTAAATTTCCCGTGGCCACGGCATGGAGAGTTGAGGCAACAAGGAGGACGAGTCCTACGCCTGGAAGTGCAGCTCTCATCGCGGACTGCGCGTGAATCGAATCGGTAATGACTCCCGGTAACGGACCATCGTCACGAATCGTTCCAGCCATCACGACCTTCACCCCACGGCGGACACACGCAGCCATAATGCCGTCATGAACAAGACCTGACTCTACCGCCTTCTCTATGCTCCCAATACTCCGTATACGATTGATGGTTCGTAGATGATGTTCATGGCCATGTGGTACGGCTCGCCCGGCTCCAAGGCTGTATCCCAACGAGGTCCCAAATATACCAGCTTCCATATCATGCGCGGCAAGAGCATTCCCGCAAAACAGCACGTGAATATAGCCGGAGTCAATAAGCCAGGCGAGCGCCTCTCGCCCACCCGCATGCACGATTGCCGGGCCTCCGGCTAAGAGGACCTTTGGCAAAAACCCTTCGGTCTTTCGTTCCTGTTTGATATTGCGCATTCGATTGGCAATGTCGCATATGATATGGCGATGCGGACGTTCCGAGGAGACTTGCGCTTCCATAAACCCGAACACATCCCGCTCATGCGGACGTTCAAGCGGAAAAACCTTTACCCCTTCGCCTCCGGTCACGATCAAGTCGCCTTTCTTGGCTTCTGCCATCGGGAGCATCTTGGCCGAAGGTGGATTGTGATGCACGGCAATTGCCAGATCCATCTCGACGCGCTGAACCTCAACCCATTGACCATTCAGCCTGACCTGGGTGGGGAGATGGCTTGTCGCATAAAAGGCATCGGGCAAAATGCCATCGGCGGGCGCTGGCTGAACGGTACAGTCACGCTCAGTTTCAATCGTGGCACCATGAGGTTGAATCGCTTCAATAATCTCTGCCAGCAAGGAAGCCGTCTCAGCTTTAACTTGAATCATGACATGAGATGAGGCTTCTCGTGTCTCCCCAATCTTGACTTCTAACAAATCAAACCTACCTCCTAACATGACAATAGCGTCTAACACCTTGGCCAGAATCAGTGAATCAATGATATGTCCGTTCAGAATAACTGTTTGGGTTACCATCGCTGTTATTTTATCATGGTTTTATCTAGTGCATATCGCGTCTGTATGCACGGCAGGTCTTCTCCTGCGGAGTGGGGGACCCTCTACGCTCATCTGGTAAGCAAGCGAATCAACTGGTATACTTGAAAGTGTGAAAGGATCATTTTATATGTGTAACAGGCTACACTCCTCACAAATCCACACATGGTTCTTGTTTCCAATACTTTCACTATTTGCGGGTATGATTGCCGTTGATCCAGTCTTGGGGTCCACGGGCACAGAAGTGTTTCGAGGATTTACCAGTCACATTAGCCAACACATTTTACAAAATAAACAGGACTTCTACGTCGCTCAATCATGCACGTCTTTTTTCTATAAAAAAGTCAAAAAACCTCAACGTCCACAAGTTGAGAGGATTTTCTACATCCCGGCATCCCAACCTCCCGAAAATTTTGACTGCTCGACTCGATACCCAAAAGGACTTGATGAAGCCCGAGAAGCGTTTTCACAGACGCAACAAACACTTTCCCTGAGCCTGACGTTTTTTGAATTTGCACTGGTGGGAGATAAGGATGACGACGAGCAATATGCAGGGATGGAGTTACAGGATGTCATGGAATCATTCGGCGTCACCTTCGAACCCCATTTGTCTTCTGCCCGTTATGTACATAGCCTGAATGGATTATTCGATTCAGTGATGCATGAAGGGCAGATTGAAACCCTGACCAAGAGTTTGGGCATTTTACTGAAAAAGGGGTATCGCTTTACCCCAGCAGACCAAGCGGCCCTCAGCCGCGAGATTAACTAACTAGACCACTTATAATCTCATACCCAATTGCACATATGGTTCAAAGCAATAAATGGGTATACAGAAGCCCATCGGCTCACTGAACTATCGTGGTCTAGCCCACCCTGTAATCCCATATTCAGTTGCACATAAAGTTCAAACAAAAGCGGCTTGAACGCCAGCCAGTGGCTTCCCCAACTATCGTGGTCTAGGTCACCTTTAATCCCATACTCAGTTGCACATAAGGTTTAAGCAAGAGAGAGGTCAACGTGCGCCAGTGACCTACTCAACTACTGCACACTACCAATCGATCCCATAAACTGCTACTGGAAGCGATTCAACACGAGTCGCCCATTTCCTGGCAATACATGAATCTCTGAAGAGAATATGACTTCTCGGATAAACGCCTAGAAGACTCTGTGAGTATCTTGCCCGCCACGTGGCTCAAGGAGAAGAGCTCGACACTGACGCAGATGATTCCGTAATCTGTTGAAATCGTGATGGCCTTAGCGTTTTGTGGGACTCGTCATCCGTTTTCGTGAAGAGCCTCGAAGGTCGATAAAGACTGCTGAGCGGGGAAAGGACTGAATTCAGGGAGTATTAGGTAGACATCATGAAAAGTTTTTTCTCGGCCTTTACGAGCAAGCTTTGGTAAAATTTTTGAGAAAGTGGTGGTCATTTTCAAAAAATTAGGAAATCTCGTGCAGTTTCCAAGGGTATTTGGTATCCTAAACATATGAGGAACACGGTAGACACAAAGCGCGATTTACGATTTGTCGCCCCAGAGGACATGACACTCTTTGAAAAAGCCAAGTGGGAAAGGTCTCTGAAAGCCTCACTAGAAAGCGGGACAGAGGAAGCCGAGCGATTTTTTGCCAAGCGCAGAGAACACAAGCAAGGAGTGGGATTGAACCCAGCTGGCGAAATCATTTGCGAAAAAAACCAGCCATAGGCCCATGTCCCGACCGATACTGTTTGTGATTGCTGGACCGAATGGAGCGGGAAAGACCACTTTCTACAAAACACATCTTGCCCCCCTGACTGCTGCCCCATTTATTAACGCTGATGACATTCAGCGCAACGAATTGACAGACCAGAGCGTTGAAGCCGCCTACCAAGCCGCCGCAATCGCAGAATATCGAAGAGATCAGCATTTAGCTGCACGACAGAGTTTCATCACGGAAACGGTGTTTTCCCATCCTTCCAAACTTGTATTGATTCAGCATGCCAAAGAGCAGGGCTTTGAAACCCGTGTATTCATGTGGGAGTCGAAAACGCCGATTTATCCGTTGCACGTGTGGCCGAACGGGTGAAAGAGGGGGGACATCCCGCACCGGAAGACAAAATCAGGGCGCGTTTTGATCGGAACGTGCCGCTGATTCATGAAGCGATGCGCATGGCGGATATCGGCTATGTCTATGATAATTCAGCGCTGAATATCCCGCATCAGCATCTGATGACATTTGAGCAAGGTCAGATCGTCAAGCTAAGCCATCATCAACCACCTTGGGCGCATAGAATTTACAAGGAAGATATCGAACACTTTCAGGCCAATAAATCCAATCGTGAAGCAGAAGATGAAAACGGAAGAGAAGGAGGCACTACATAGAACGGAGAATATCGTACGGTAAGGGTACTATACGTAATCCAAAGAAAGATGTGCTCCTATGAGTGGCCGACACGCATTTCACTTGTTAATAGAACATATCTTCTTGCAAATAAAATATCAGCATTGGATTAAAACCTGTAAGGCAATTGCTGAACAGAGCCGTACAACTACCCCATCCTAAACTCCCTCTCACAACAATCGCTTATTCGGACTGGCTCTTTGCCTGTTCCAGTAAAGGTTGGCTCTCTGCGCGTTGAATTCGTTCAAAGGCTTCCCGCGAACGGCTTCTGACCGTTTGATCCCAGTCCTCCTTCATGGTTTCTTCAAGCTTTTCTTTGGCTGCGAGTGCTCGCATTCGACCAAGGGCTAATGCGGCCGACGCCCGAACATGAGCATGATCATCTTCAAGAGATCGAATCAACAATGGAATGGCTGGCTGATGATTCAATATCCCTAAGTAACTGGCCGCCATTCCCCGAATTCGATGCTGTTTGTCGCCCAACGCGGTTTTGACGGTAGAAATAAAAAGCTCAGCCATGGGCGTGGCAATACGCTCCAACCCTTCCAGTTGATACTCATTGAGTTCAATCAGCACACATGCAATGTCCAATCGTTTTTTGGAAGATGGTTCTTGCTCGAATCGAGTAACCAGTCGGTCACGCTGTGCCCGCGTTTGACGTCGAACTCGAACCTTCCGCACGATAACCCCAAGAACAAGGCAAGAGACCAAGACCATAAGCAGGATAGGAATGATGTCATCAACAATCCAGTCCTGCGTATCAAACGATAAGTGATTCCAGACCCAGATACCGCCCACCAAGACGCCAATACCGACCAGACCGGCCAGCACATTAAGTTGGCCTGTTGGGCGAGAGTCAGTTGTCATTGGATTTCCTCACCGACTTGACAGAAATTCTCATCACTTCTAGGGTGAAATGAACCGGAGGCTCTATGAAAGTCACGATTTTGGGCTCGGGAACGAATCTCCATCCTCGCCGTGCAGCAGCGGGATACCTGGTACAAACCAGCCAGCCCTTCCTTATTGACTTTGGACCCCGCACCCTGACGAATCTTCTGAAAACAGGGATCAATCGTCATCGAATTCAACATCTCCTGTTTACGCATTATCATGCCGACCATTTTTCCGACTTCATTACGTTCTTCTTTGATGCCGTTTGTCATGCCCGCTATGTACGGAACCGACCTGACCTCACAGTGATAGGACCGAAGGGGACCAAAAAACTCTTTCGCAGTATTTTCAAGACTTTTCCTGCCTTTGACAAGCCCCCATTTCGGGTCATTCTCAAAGAGGTCGACACACGCTCATTTACAATTGGCACGACGCGGATTACCCCTCGGCCGATGACCCATACGGATCAACAAACCTGCCTGGGGTATCGAGTCGAACATCAAGGCCGCTGTTTCACGTATTCTGGTGACGCATGCTATTCAGCAAATCTCGTGCGATTATGTCGAGATGTTGATCTTGCCATTTTAGATTGTTCTTTTCCAAGAAACCGTCCAGGAGCGGCCCATATGCATGCGGGGGATTGTGGCAAAGTTGCCGAAGAGGCAGGAGTCAAGCACTTGATGTTATCGCACTTTTACCCGGTAGCCGAACGGTTCGACGTGAAAAAACAGGCAGCTCATATCTTTCGCGGAAAAATTACCTTAGCTCGTGATTTGATGACGCTGGACTGGTAAACAACAAACACCTCATTTGCTCTCTGCTGCATGTTCCAACGAGGTCATTAATCCATTCAACCGATCAACGCGCCTGGACTCTTGTTGCTGTTCATACACTCCAATCAGATTTCTAATCATTCGGGCCACAATTAAATCATTTGGTGTATGCTTCAGGTACACATCATCAAACTTTACACCAGCATCAGTAAGGAATTGCTGACAATCCTTTTTCTGTAAAAAGGCCCCTCCGTTAAAACAGTCGATAAATACGGCGGGCTCTGTATTCTCAAGCTTGACGACAAAATGTCCGGGCATGCCTACACCTACACAAGACAGACCCAACCGGTTCGAAAGCAGTAAATAGAGCACCGATAATGTAATCGGGATGCCGGTACGACGATCGAGAACACGGTTGAGAAAACTATTGTCTGGATCATAATAGTGATCTCGATTCCCGAAAAACCCTTTTTCCTGAAAGAGATAGCGGCAGAGGATATGATTCGCTTGCTCCTGCGTCAACGATGGAACCAGGCGTGGCCGAATTTCTTCAGCCAGACCATCAAGTTGTTGTGTATAGTAACCCATATCGGTATTAGGATAGGCGGTTCGAGCGAGCAGAAATATCGCAGCCTCTAAATCAAGAGGCTGTCCACCAGTCGTGAGAAGCTGCTTCAATTCATTCTGTAAAGTCACAAACCTGATATCTTCACGAATATCAGTCAGACGTGGCCCTAAATCTTGCCCTCTCCAATCAAATTCTTCCAGAAATGGCAGCACCACTTCGCCCATTGTGACTAATTCTCGTTGAATCGTATCGGCCACATGGGTGTTGGGATCGGTTAATAACTGAAGCAGGGCTTGGATTTTCCGTTCTGTCGAGGAATCTATTTCCATACGTCCTTTACCAGGCTCTTGTAGAAAAGTTTCGGATTTTTTTCGCAAAGAAATTTTTCTGGAAGTTCCAAAACCTTGGCTACCAAGAGGTTCGAGAGCCTTTTAACAAATCAAGCTTTTTAGCACTTCTTTTCTTTCCCTAATTTTTCAATTTGAAATTTGCACTTGTACCTTGATTAGCTATCCTACCGTCTTCCTGAACGCCTTCGCACCTCCATAGAGACAGAGTGCATCAAAAACGATCAGAACACCCAGCGCAATTAATATTTGAGGAATAGCCGCCTCCCATCCAATCAATATCAATGGACGAACCGCATCAATGACCCACGTCATGGGATTCAGCGCCGCTAAGGCCTGCATCCATCCAGGCATGGCGGAAAGAGGAACCAATGCCGAACTCAGAAAAATCATAGGGAGGGATAAAAATCCCAAGACTGAAAAGAAATCTCCGTGACTTTTCACAGAAAACGCCATGGCCATAGAAATGGCTGTCAGTCCAACACCAAATAACATGCCTATAAGAAGGATCACCGCTATGCCGAGTATGCCAGTTTCTGGACGGACATCAAAAAAGAACGCCACACCAAGAATCACTAAAATTTGCATCGCCGTAATGGCCATCACGAACAGAAATCGGCTGAGAATGACCGATGAACGTCGAATCGGCGTAGCCATCAATCGTTCCAAAAATCCATTCTCTTTATCGAATAATAAGTCAACTCCACCGGCAAGGCCATTGTTCAATACGGTCATGACCACCACGCCTGCCGCAAGAAAGCTAATATAATTAGGGGCCTGGACGACATTAACATCAGCCGCCCGCTGAAAAAGACTCCCGAAAAAAATAAGCCAAAACAACATGGGCTGGACCAAGGTAAACAGCATGCTAAATTTTTCTCGGCTCAGCCGCTTGACCCAGCGATTCGTCAGTGCAAGCACTTCTTGTATTTGATTCTGCATAGTCATTCCTTCATCCCAGTGTCTCGAGCCATGAGTCGACTACGGTAGTACGACTCTCAATTCCTGAATATCAACATTCCCATTCGCTATCGATGTCGTACACAATAGTGAACGTACGGGGGAGGGGAGTTATCCAGCAGATTCGGAGTCTGAGGATGATGCCGCGTCTGCCATGGAACGGCCCGTATAATGAATGAACACATCATCTAAGCGTGGACGATGATATTCAATACCTTCGATGTGACAGCCAATACGGTTCGTCGCTTCAAACAGCGCAGGCAACGCTTTTTCAGGCGCATCAACTCGAATATCTAATCCGCGTTCACGCGACCGTATCGATCGAACAAACGGCAGGCCTTTAATTTCCTCTGCCAGTTTTTCATGTACACCAGGATCAACCTCGGGTAAGGTCAAGGATACCCCGTCTCCCCCTAACCCGGCTTTTAACTCCTTCGGCGAACCCGTAGCTCGAATAGTTCCCTCATCAATAATCGCAATACGATCACATAGCTGATCCGCTTCATCCAAGTAATTGGTCGTCATCACGATCGTCATGCCCTGGTCACGGAGTCGACGCACATAATCCCAAACATTGAGACGACTTTGCACATCGAGCCCTAGCGTCGGTTCATCTAAAAACAGTACTTTGGGATTAGGTAAGAGCCCACAGGCGATATCAAGCTTTCGCTTCATGCCACCTGAATACGTTTTGGCAACTCGATCGGCATGATCTTCTAAATCAACGAGTTTCAGCAGCTCTTGAATCCGTCGAATGGCTTCTTCCTTTGGTAAATGATAGAGGTCACCAAGAAGCAGCAAATGCTCTCTGCCCGTGAGAAATCGATCTATGGCTCGCTCCTGTGGAACATATCCAATCAATTGCCGAACCGTATCCGCTTCGGTCACCACATCATGACCGAAGATCGTTGCGTGTCCGCTTGTCGGCTTTAAGGTGGTGATCAGAATTCGGAGAGTCGTACTCTTCCCTGCGCCATTGGGACCAAGAAGACCAAAAATTTCACCGGTCTGTATGGTTAACGATAAATCTTGAACAGCGGTAAGACTCTCATAGGTCTTACTCAATGCGGTCACTTCGATGGCAACTGAAGAGGTAGCCACAGAAATCACCCTTGAGCGGAGGATTGCAGGTCGGCGAGCTTAAACTTCAGAAGGTCTGTTAAGCGGCGAGCCCGTTGAGAAAGATGCTCAGCTTCGAGCAAAAATTGCTTTTCTAACGGCGTGAGATCCAACCCAGCCGATAAACTATTGACTAATACCCCATCTTCGAGATTCTCGGACGTCAGGAGTTCACTGAGGTCATTTGCCTTTTTCAAGTCTAAATACGATACCGCCATCTCAACAAGCTTGGTTCGCGTTGGTGATTCCAGCGTAAGTGATTCTTGAGTATCCGGTAACAATTGGAGTTTCGCTTGGCGATACGGTGTCACGACCGATTGTTCGTCATATCTGCCACGACACAGGCCTTTCAAGACAATATTAAATCGTCCGTCAGATAGCTTCTCGGCACTGACAATCCGCCCTACACAGCCTAACTCATGGATGGGAGGGGCTTGATAATATTGCGTTTCCCATCCATCTTTCAGCAACGCCATGCCAATACAATCGCCCTTGGCTACCGTATCCTCGATCATCGCTCGATACCGTGGCTCAAAAATATGAAGCGGCAGATAGGTATGCGGGAAAAATACAACATTCGGTAATGGGAAAAAAGGAATAATATCAGGGATCGGCGACGTCTCTGATGAAGTCGAATGTACGTCTGAAAACATGGGCTACGATAGCCGAGGGTTTTCTTGAATGTCAACGCCACTCTTCAGGGTACACCGTTTCATGAAGGCTCGAAGTACTTCTTAAATCAAGGGATTTGCGCTCATCTACCCTCCATGCTATAAGCCCGACCAGGTTTTCCATGCACACACGCCACCCTTTTCGTTTCGTCAATTCACTCAACAAGCGCGTCTTACTCTCTATCGCCGTTCTCTGTACGTATGTATGGGTGTGGGGATTTCAGGGTAGTGTTATGGCCGGAAAACATGAGCACCAAGCCAAACCGACATTCCAACATGCACAGAAAGGCTACACGTACACGTTTCCCGATGACCATGGTGCCCATGAGAATTTCTTGACGGAATGGTGGTATTTCACCGGACATGTCTTCACATCAGATAGTCGACGATTTGGCTATGAATTAACCTTTTTTCGTCGCGCCATCGATGATGAACGTGCGTGGGCCAACCCTTCTCAATGGGCCATTCGGCAACTCTATTTGGCACATTTTGCTCTCACTGATGAACAAAACGAACGATTTCAATTCGCTGAAAAAATCAGCCGTGAAGCGTTCGGAAAAGCCGGAGCCACACAAGGTGCCTTACATACTTGGATTGACCAGTGGTCAGTCCATGCTGTGGATGAGGACCATCAACAATTTCGCTTGCAGGCCGACGCGGGTCGCTTCTCGATAGATTTCGTCACACATGCCCCTAAAGCCCCCGTCATACACGGCCTCGACGGTATCAGCCGAAAAGGCTCCGGCACAAAACATGCCTCGCATTACTATTCGCTCACTCGACTACACACGACAGGCAGCCTTCACATAGATGGGGAAGAATTCACCGTCACGGGCACAAGTTGGATGGACCACGAATTTGCTTCTTCAGAATTAGAAGACGGTCTGGTGGGTTGGGATTGGTTTAGTCTGCAACTCGACTCAGGACATGACATCATGGCCTACTGGATTCGTCAACAGGATGGGACGTTTTCCCCCGCCTCCAGTGGAACCTTGATCTTTCCTGATGGCTCATCGCAACACTTGACTCGGAAGGATCTCGCCATCACCATACGCGATCACTGGAAAAGCCCAAAGAGCGGAGCACGCTATCCCAATCAATGGACATTAACGATTCCTTCTCACGGTATCCAGTTGCACATTACCCCGAGGATGCACGATCAAGAGTTACGCACAGATCGAAGCACGCGAGTCACCTATTGGGAAGGTGCCGTTGATGCGTCCGGAACATTTGAGCAGAAGCCTGTCAATGGAATGGGCTACGTGGAATTGACGGGCTACGATAAACCCTCTTAGCTGCCGGCTTCTTGCCGGAGCTCAAGCGTCATGCGTATGATGCGTTTTCGAACGACCTACTGAAATTCAGCACCCACTTGGTATATCCATCGTGAATACAAAACACCGTGCTCATTATTCCGTAACAATTTGGTGGCTTGTCATCGTGTTCATGGGTACACTCATTAGCTGTGGTGAGCGGAGTAATACGATTGTATCGATTGCTCTTCATCCAACCAAGCCGAACATTGTCTACGTAGCAACAGATGAAGCCGTGTATAAGTCTCGCGACACTGGTGAGAGCTGGGAACGCTTTGAAGGAGAACTCACACGAACACGCGTGATTAGTTTAGCCATTGACCCCGAACTGCCAGCCACAATTTTTGCGGGCACGAATGGAGACGGAACGTATATCAGTCCGGATGGAGGACGAAGCTGGCATCAATTTAACCATGGCCTACAAAAAGGCACGATCTCAGCCATTGTCAATCAAGTGGTATTTGACCCCAAGGGAAGCCAAACCCTGTATGCCGCAACGACGGTCGGGGTGTTTCGGAGCACAGACGGCGGTCGAACCTGGGCTGAGCGGATGTCAGGCATGACCGAAATTAATTTTGTGGTTTCCCTCGCCATAGATCCTCTCAAACCAGACATTCTCTACGCTGGGACAACCGGAGGAGTCTACCGTTCGAAAAACGGAGCAGAAAGTTGGGTAAAAGTCACGGAAGGCATGGTTGCCTTTGACGCAAAAATGGCATCTATGGCCATGGGAGTGAATAGCCTTGCCATTGATCCGAACGATACCCGCACCATCTATGCCGGAACAACTCAAGGTCTTTTCAAGAGTACCAATCGAGGAAATAATTGGACAAAGATTGGGAAAGCCCTTGGAGACGGCTATGTCAGTGCGATACAACTCGACCCGACACATTCTTCCACAATTTACCTCGCCACAAGCCAAGGCGTGAAAAAAAGCATCGATGGCGGAACATCCTGGGATGCAAAAAACTCGGGCATTGACGCAACCAGTATCCGAAGTATCCAACTCAACCCCCAAGACTCACACTCTCTCTACATTGGCACGAACGGAGGCGGTTTGTACCGAACAGCTGATGGGGGCGAATCCTGGACGAAACTCCCTCTCACACAGACACAATAATAGTCGAGTATTTTAACTAAATTGCCTGGCAATACATTCTCTTGTTGCAATCTGGAGCACACAAAAAGCTCTGACAGAACCAGCAGCTCGCGAACCTTTCCTTTTCCTTTCATCTTCGTGTATAACATCCTATACGCCTCTTACAATTAAAGATCATCGTGCTTTTCGTGATGCCGTTCGATTGACGCAGAACCTGTGTAACTGCACGTCAACATCACGAAATTCAACGCCAATATCTAAACTACGGTGAGAAACCCTAGTAATTTTTGGACGAAGCCGGTGACGAGTCCGTCTTTTTCCTAAACGATAGGACTATCTTGCAGATTAGGCTTGAGATGTGCCTTTGTTTTGTAAAGGAACCCCCTCTCTATGGCAAAGCAATCTAAACAGAGTCATGTAGATATGAAGTTACTTAAAGAACAGATTTCTACCTATCGACGGCTGATGCGTCGTGTCACTCCGGGACCGTGGTTTGAATACCGAGGATTAATTTGGTCTGAACCGCGAGAAGGGCAACCGGTTGCTTCAGTCCGGCATGAGGACTTATATTTTGGGACCAAGGCTGGCGTATCGAAAGAATGCGCGGTCAATAGCGATTACATTACCGCCTTAAATCCAAAAGATTTCCATGAATTTCTCACGCAAGTCGATCTGTTAGTGAAAATACTCGATCAGAAGAAAAAGCCCACCACCTCACCATAACCACAACATAGCGATCAACGTGACTCACTAGATAAAGAGCGTGGTTTCCGCCCCTGCCGTGAGTGAAAGAATTGCTGGAAGCCCCATGACTTCATCAACCTGTTTGGCTACGGCATCGGAGTCGACACCCATATACTCCAACCCCGCACTACAAGCCACAACCCGAAACTGGCCGACTTTTTTGGCTTCTTCCAGCATATCTGTAATCAGTGGAACATTGCGTTCCTTGATCAACGCCGCCACTTCGGCAGCCTGCCCCTCATATTCAGGGGGAAAGTCCAATTCATTTAGACGACCTTCGGATAACTTCTTTATCGTCCAAAAGAGCAACACGACCGTGACATCTTTATCCATAGCTGCCGCCGTCAACCCCAACGTTGCAACTTGATGAAGTTTGTCATACGTGGCGTTATGGGCAAAGATAATGAATCGAGGTTTTTGACTCACCGTACCCTCTCATCGTGCCGGAACGGTACAGCAGGCGACAAACAGCCCGACACTGCAGCGTTCATACTATGTACCACCCTAAATATGCCATGGTCTTAGTGACTGAATGTCTACGAGATTCATCATCGAGTATCTGCAGTGGAGAGGACGGCACTCATAGAGTATGAGATGGCGAAGCATCTACCAACGATGGATAGATGGCACCTTACCGACGGGACAGTTGAATCAATGGTTGCGGTTGTGGTTGTCGTCTTGTCAACGACCAGTTGTCTTCTTCAAACATCAAACAACATTTCAATCGTCCACAGACTCCGATGCGATGGCTATCTCCGCCTGACCATTGGCCTTCAGGACGCCCATTTTTATTGGGATTAATCGGCTTAAAATCTGTGAGAAAACTGGCACAACAGAGGACCAGCCCACAGGTATCGACCCCGCTCAGTCGTCCGGCTTCTTCACGGCTTGAAATCTGCCTCATCTCAATTCTGCACCCAAACCGCCGAGCCAGGTCCTTGACTAATTGCCGAAAATCCACCCGACCATCAGCCGTATAGGTAAAGGTCAAGGTTCGGCGTTGAAATGCGCTGTAGACCTCAACCAATTTCATGTCGAGGCTAAGGGAGTTGATGAGCTCCAAACAATATTCACGACCTTCTTCAACGACCTTTTGATGACGTTCGATCGTCCGTTTATCGTCCGCCGTAGCTTTTCGAAGTGTGGATCGCATCACCCGCATTGGTGGGGTAAAAGGAAGAAATTGTGGCTCGGAATAGACCTTGCCATAGGTTTGATCATTATCGAGAGCCAGAATGACATAATCTCCTGTTCGCAGAGTATGGTCACTTGTGCGTGTTTTTTTGACTTCCCCTGTATCTCGGACTTTCACCCCTACAACGGCAACCGTTTGGGCATCAAGCTCTTGATCTTGGTCTTGATCTATCATGAGAATCATCCTCATTCATAATAATAAGCCAACCTTCGGGATTAGGCCCCTATCATACCTAAGTTTCTATAGGAGTCCAAGCCGAACAATTTCAACTAAATCAATTGGTTACAAAGAAACATCGGAATTCAATACCATCAAACTCTTACGAGTCAGCTGATCGGCGTAAAAATGAAGGGAGCGGATGATCGTGTTGAAATAGTTGGAGAGGAGATAAAGATTGGGATGCTGACAGAACGTCTACGCCTCCCTTCTTCCCAGTACGAAAGATATCGAGCGCTTGCGCATAATGATATCCACATCCCATAGGATCTAGCGACTGACGTAAGGAATCAGGTTGATCCCAATGTGCGGTAATCAACGCCGTTCTGGCGGGATTTCGATGACTGAACATAAATGACAGATGATCTGGGTACCAATCTGCCCCCCCGGTAGCGTATGAGACAAACAACTTTGCTTGGGCGTTTGCGCACAGATCAGCTAAATATTGATTTGTGAGAAAGCCATTTTCACCGACGTCAAGCCACGTTCCCGGATGAGACAAGCAGGCATGGGCCGTATAGCTTCGGACTTCTTTCAGTTGTTGTTGAGAAGCCAAAACGGTGGAAAACGCACCGTAGCGCTGTACAAGATTTGTGATGATGCCATCGTGCAATGGGGACTTCCCCGCATTAGTTGGTCCACTATCCGCGTGAACCAGCGTATTGTGCCCACGATCGGCAATTGCATAACAGTTACGCGGCAATGCTAAATCGCAGGGGTCTTCTCCATAGAACGGAACCGAGGCAACCTCTCCACCATCAAATTTCCACGTATCACCATGAGCCAATTCTTGTACATTGGTGAAGCCCAGCTCTCGAAGCAACGACACATAATCGTAATACAAGCTCTGCCGGTTCTTCCGGCTTGGAACAAAAATCGGGACGTCTTTCGGCAAGTGGAAAAGGGTTCGCGGATCAACGTGATCATCATGATCATGAGTCAAAAAGATAGCCGCTGGCCGAGGAAGAAGGTTCATCCAGAGAGAGGGAGTAGGGGATTCGGCAAACCATGGCATGAGCCAGGGGTCCACCCAAAAAAACTGATCCCGTTGCCGATACATCAGGGCGGCATGCCCGAGATGAATGACATCCTGATCTTGTGTATGCCGTAACCACTGCTCGCGAACTGAAGCAGTTGACGTGACAGCCAGGCAATCACTGTCCCGCAATAATTCAAAAAATTTCGTCACATGGCGTTCAATCTCTCGACCTGATGCAGTCGCGACCGCTTGGATCTCCGCGACCGTCCGCGTACCATCTAAAAATCCTAAAAACTTCCCAATCATCGGGGCGATCGGTCGTTCGAACATAAAAGGCACGGCATTGCGTGTCACCGCATTAAAAATACGAAGGCCGGCATAGGACATCTTTGCCGATACGCTTGCATCAGAAGGATACCTCCACTGAAACGTGCCATCTGGTTGTCGTCCACAGTGTATATGAGCTTTTAATTGAGGACGTGATTCCACCACCTCAGCATAGGCATCTTCCAGTCTTCGAGATATGGCAGCATCGTCCAACGGCGCACGATGAGCCAGAATGTCACTGATTGCCGTCTCGACCGAACTCAATAAAATACTATGAACCTGATGCAAGCTTGCTACAACCTGAGGGTCGACTCCTCCCAGAAAC
The DNA here is from genome assembly GCF_965152605.1 of Nitrospira sp. M1. Lineage (NCBI taxonomy): Bacteria > Pseudomonadati > Nitrospirota > Nitrospiria > Nitrospirales > Nitrospiraceae > Nitrospira > Nitrospira sp. M1. Next base: position 68,728 of record NZ_OZ224217.1, on the reverse strand, counting down.
GGGAGAGGACCGGGAGGTTCTGAGCTTTCTAGCTGAACCCAGACCCACGGGTGAAGGCCGATATACTGATCAGCTTGATAAATGTCCCAGGTGCTCATTCGTAATCTCGTATCTCGTCGCTAGTATCTCGTTTATAAATAACGTTCTAACCTTTCTTTCACGAGCGACAATTCACGAGCAACGAGCGACATTTTTTCATCCGTTTCACGTTTCCCGTTTTACGTCTCACGCTTGCTGACTGTTGGTTCATAGAGCACTTGAATGACATTTCCATCCGGGTCAGCCAGATAAAATGAATAACTGCCATCTCGGTGCTGTTTGAGTGGCTTCACAATCGGGACACCCTCTGTTTGCACCCGCTGGAACATCGCATCAACATTGGCTGGCGAATCAATGAAAAACCCTAAATGGTCTAAAAATTGACCATCCTTATTAGAGAAGGCAGGTAGATTCTCCGTGGGTATTTGGTGGAGAGCTAAATTATCGGTTCCAGAACTGAGATATACATTATCGGGATCGGGTTGCCACACGACGTTCATCTCAAAAACCTGTTCATAGAAGGTTTTCGACATCTGAACATCTTTGACATTCAAGGCTAAATGACGAAGGCCAACGATACCGAATTGACTCATACTGCTCTCACGCGGTCTTACCTACTGCTGATAGTCCACCCAATCATGATGCACTGGATGGCCATCATACCCAGGGCTTGTGGCCGGAGCAACCCCTTCATTTAGCAGGGAGTGTTTGTGGTATGGTTACCTGATATTCTTGCATCAACAACGTAGACGGTTTGTGATAAATGATAGGAGGAATGAGAGAATGAAGGATCGATTCGTACCATGGATGCTGTTCACCCTATTGGTCTGGGGAGCCGGACTTCTTCTTGCCAACGCAGCCCCTCTTTCGACTGAGATAACGGGAAAGGATAGCGCCCCGATGGTTGTGGTCTCAGAAGGCCATTTTCCGATGGGCGTCCCCAGTGGAGCACGCGACGGGGGTATAGATGAACGACCGAATCACGATGTGTTTCTTGATACATTTTATATCGATACATATGAAGTCACGAATGGCCAGTATTTGCAGTTTGTGACTGAGACCAGACACCGATCCCCTCACCATCCGACAGATTCCACGAAAAATCTCTGGCAAGGGAACACGATGCCGGAGTCCATTATCGACCTTCCAGTCATCAACGTCGATTGGTACGATGCAAAGGCCTATTGCGAGTGGGCTGGCAAACGGCTTCCAACCGAAGCGGAATGGGAAAAAGCCGCCAAAGGCCCCAATGAATGGCGGTTCCCCTGGGGAGATATCGAACCCACGGATAAACACCTGAACTATAATCAGACGACGTGGCGGGGAGAAACAACGCTCGTACCGGTCGGCATTTATGAAGCCGGCAAGAGTCCGTACGGAGCATATGACATGGCCGGCAATGTCTGGGAATGGGTCGCAGACTGGTATGACGCAGGATATTATGCGAAAAGCCCGGAGCGAAACCCGCAAGGCCCTCACACGGGTGGCTTTAAAGTCCTTAGAAGCTCAGGCTGGCAAGGCGAAACCCCACAAGCCCGTGTCTTTACCCGAATCAAAAGCAAGCCGCTGGACCGGAACCATTCCACAGGGTTTCGCTGTGCGAAGGATGCGGAAAAGACCGCGGAAGGTAGGGGGTAAGTAGCAACCGTACAAGTCGTTGTTTTCCCCTTTGACTTGTGGTAGAACGCCAGTTATGGATAAGGAAACACGAAAATTTCTGACAGAGAAGTTTGAGGCGCTCGATACAAAGTTTGATAAGATCGACACGAAATTCGATGCCATTGATTCCAAGTTCGAACATATACAACAGCACATTGATGTTAAAGCCGTTGAAAACCGTCGACATTTTGAAGTGGTAGCTGAAGGGTTACGGAGTGATATTCAGCAAATTGCCGAAGGACATCAAGTTCTGTTGGATGGGCAAAATCGAATTGAGGTTCGCTTTCTCGAACGCGTGAACGAAGTGGAACGCGAACTAGGGGCCATGATCAAATTTTCCTATGCCGACCTTGACCGACGCATTCATAATCTCGAAGATACGGTTTCAACTCTCACATCACGCATTGAACACATAGAATCGAGATTCAAGTAATCTTTTCTACCAAAGCTTTCCATTTGTTTCCCAAAGATATCCCGGTTTACCTTTCACGCACCCACCTGGCGAAGAGTGTAGACAATTTCGACAAAATCTCGTTGAGCATTCATCACATCTGTGTGATGGGTTTATACGCTTGCGGAGTCTCGTCGATCACCACAGAATCCTTAAGCATCTCATTCCTCAAAAAATCAGTCTTACGCCATTTTCTTTCCAGTCGGGCAGAGGCCATGCACCAGTTTTTCTCGCTCTCCTTCAAGGTGAAAGCTGACGCCAATCCCTACGATTCAGAATGGAATCGGTACTTTGTGGGTCGTAGGTCGGTCGTGGCCGGACTAAGAAACAGTCTTGGAAAGGCTTGAGCCGGATACGGGGCAACTTGTATGTCCGGTTCTGAGAGGGGTAGGTGATAGCAATGTCACCTACCTACTCGATAAATAATCAGTCATCGGAAAAGCCGCAATTTTTTTACTGAAGTACCGTTCGTGGACCCCAAAGAATTAGAGCGGCTCCAGCAAGACAAATTCCAGCTCCTATGGTATCCCAAAGATCGGGGGCCACTCTTTCAACAGCCCAGAGCCATAAAAGAGAGGCCGCGATGTACACCCCTCCATATGCGGCATATGTCCGTCCTGCAAAGATTGCGTCGGATCGTGTTAATAAGACTCCAAAGATCACCAGGCTCACGATCCCGACTGTACCCCACCAAGGAGACCGACCTAATCGAAGCCACATCCAAAATGCAAAACATCCCCCAATTTCTGCTATTGCTGCTCCAAGGTATAAAACAACTGTGTTCATTGGCGCTTCTCCTCAAAGAGTGCATCAATAATAGGGCAATCCGGTACTAATCCCCCTTCGCAATGAGAAGAAATCTCACCGAGAGTTTTTTGAAGCTTCCGTAAGTCAACAATTTTCCTTTTCACCTCGCCTAAGTGATTGTCGGTAATCTTCTTGACCTGTTGGCACGTATAGCGTTTTCCATCAACCAGCCGCAGTAGGGTGCGAATTTCATCAAGAGAAAACCCTAATTCGCGGCTTCGCCGAATAAACATCAACAGATTCACTTGATCCCTTGTATAGAGGCGGTGTCCCCCTTCGGAACGTGATGGTTTCGGTAAGAGACCAATCCGCTCGTAATACCGAATAGTTTCAATATGAACGCCAGTTTCGTTTGAAAGAGTTCCGATTAACATCATTTAGGCCCCCTGAAAAAACCTCTTGCACCTGTAGTGACTACAGGTTTTATCATAAATATAGAACGGGAGGAAATGAGAATGAAAGGAAAAGGGATATACGCCACCGGCGGCCTAATTGGAGCCGTTCTTGCTTCGACGTGTTGCATTGCGCCCTTGGTCTTGCTCTTCCTTGGCATCAGTGGCGCATGGATTAGCCATTTAACGGCGTTGGCTCCGTATCAACCTGTTTTTCTTATAACCAGCCTTGGTTTTTTGGCTGCCGGATTTTGGAAGGTCTACGGGCAGCCCAAGGCCTCCTGCGAGGAAAGCCCCTCTTGCGGCGCGGCTCGGTCAGACAAAGCTGTTAAGGTGGCGTTGTGGGTCGCCACCGTCCTCATTGTGACAGCATTGAGTGTAGAGCGGATTGGGCCATTATTTTTGTGAAGGACGAAGCAATGAAACGATTATGGAGTGTCCTAATGATCTTTGGACTTCTGACCGTGGCCGGAAACGCGGTGGCTCAAGAACAAACGATCACCCTTTCCGTGGAAAATATGACGTGTTCCTTGTGTCCGGTAACTGTGCGAAAGGCATTACAAGCAATTGACGGCGTTCAGGAAGCAGAAGTCTCTTTTTACACCAGCTCCGCAGTCGTGACCTTCGATGATGAAAAAACGGATGTGCACACGTTGATAGCAGCGACAACCAATGCCGGGTTTCCTTCAACAGTCGCTCAGGAGGATCGATTTGATGAGTACTGACACCCGTGACCTTTTCCGAGAGTCAACCATTACATGCCCGAAGTGTGCGTTTAAAAAAACTGAAACGATGCCCGTTGATTCCTGTCAGGTGGTGTATGAGTGCCAAGGATGTCAGACGACCCTTCGCCCTAAGACCGGGGATTGTTGCGTGTTCTGCTCCTATGGGAATGTGCCATGTCCGCCCATTCAGCAGGCACCAAACTGAGAACATGGGAATGAGCAATTTGAGGCCTTTTTTTTGAAGAGAAAAGGCATGCAATGGAGTTCAACGACGACCGTGGTTCTGTGCGGGATCGTTCTTTCTGGGACGACTGGGTTAGCAGAAGGTCCGAGACCCTATCACATTACCATGGAACAACCGGCCCCGTATTATTCCCCTGTATTGGCAAGCGTTTCTTCTGAGTCACCAGTTCAGTGGGATAACAAGACGGCCACTGTCCACACCATCACCCACGATGAATGCCTAAACGAAAAGGTCTGTATGTTTGACTCTGGTGCGATCGCGCCCGGTGAGAGTTTTACTCTATCTCTTAATCAAGCTGGTACGTATCCGTATTCCTGCCGTCTCCATCCGATCATGCGGGGAATCATCATAATACGAGACCGTAACAAGTAATGAGGCTGGTTGAGTGATAATGTAGATTACGACAAATCATCCCATCTTTTGCTAAGCGTTTCAATCACTTAATCCCACCACAAAAAGTTATTGTAACATGTCACGTTACGTGTTACGTTAAGTAATGATTGAGAATTTTTAGCACCGTGGCTTAAAACGGCTGTACGAAAAAGGCGATCGGAGCGGCTTGCGCACGGATATTGCCGACAAAGCGGATATGTATCTGTTGATCTTGGACACCGCTGAAACGGTTCAGGAACTCGATATTACAGGCTTTGGCTTTCATCGGCTTACTGGCAACCTGCGCGGGTTTTACAGTGTGGTCATGTCGAGAAATCACCGTTTGATTTTTCAATTTGAAGACGGCAACGCCTTTGACGTGGATTTAATCGACTACCATTGAGGAGAAAAGATTATGGCGATGAAAAACCCCGTACATCCGGGCAAGATAATTAAGCATTCTGTTGACTCCTCGGGCCTCAGTATTACCGAGGCTGCAAAACGCCTCGGCGTGACGCGGCAAACCTTGTCTCGAGTGACCAACGAACAAACCTCACTCTCGCCGGAAATGGCCGTCCGAGTGTCTAAGGCTTTTGGTTCTAGTGTTGAACATTGGATGCGCATGCAAATGGCCTATGATTTGGCCCATGTCGAGCAGATGGCCAAAACGATCAAAGTGAAGCGCTTTCCAGAAGTAGAACCACTTCCGGTTTAATCCTTTTGTGGACAAGAAAAGATTAAGGCTTTGGCTATGCTGATTTGCGGGTCCATACTTTCCGTATGGAAGCTCTCAACCATTTTAAGCCAGCCACAATCCCCCCCCCGGCGCTACGACGGGAAGTTTTTAGTCATAAATTCAACATGGCAGCATCAACACCGCTCGATCAAAAACCGCGTGTCCGTAAGCGCACCCGCAAATCAAAATTGGTGAAATAACACTCTCAAATAGGGTGTACCTTATTTGAGAGCTGTAGATTTGAATGTCGGTGTTTTGACCATTTACAGTTATCTGGCCTCGCATGTGAATGAGATTCATCTATCCCTTCACACAGACCACTTGCCGAAGGGTATAGGCAATCTCAACTAAATCTCGTTGAGCGTTCATCACATCAGTGATGCGTTTATACGCTTGCGGAGTCTCGTCGATGACGTCAGCATCTTTACGACACTCGACACCTGCCGTGGCCTTTTCATGATCGGCAATGGTGAATCGGCGTTTCGCTTCAGTCCGAGACATGGCTCGGCCAGCCCCATGACTACAACTCTGGAAGCTTTCTTCATTGCCTAAGCCACGGACGATAAACGATTGAGTCCCCATGCTTCCTGGGATGATGCCCATATCTCCTTTTCTCGCTCGGACCGCTCCTTTACGCGTCACAAAGACATCTTCGCCATAGTGATGCTCGACGGCTACATAGTTATGATGGCAATTCACCACTTCTTGTGTTTCATGAAACTCGGGAAGTTCACCCGTTTTTTTAATAGCCCGAATAAGGTTCTCCATCATGAGTCTGCGATTCGTCAGAGCAAAGTCTTGTGCCCAATGGACCGCTTGAACATAATCGTCAAAATGGTCTGCGCCTTCGGGAAAATAGGCAAGATTTTTATCGGGAAGATTTGCAAGATGCTTTCTCATGTCCTTTTTGGCCAATTCGATAAAATAATTGCCAATCCGATTCCCTACGCCTCGTGAACCACTATGGAGCATAAACCATACGGCATCATCCGTATCTAAACAGACTTCAATAAAGTGATTCCCGGTTCCAAGCGTGCCTAAATGATTGACGTCATTCCCACGGTCCAACGATCGGTGCTTCCCTCGGATTTGATCATAGGCAGGGCGGAGTCTTTCCCATTCTGTCAAATGATGTGTGGGAATATCATGCCAAGCCCCTCGGTCGCCCCTCTTTCCATGATTCGTACGGCCATGGGGAACCGTCTTCTCAATCGTCGCTCGAATTGATTTGAGATTGTCCGGTAATTGTCGGGCATTCAAGGTCGTCTGCACCGCCATCATGCCGCACCCAATATCGACACCCACCGCTGCGGGAATAATCGCTTTCTTCGTAGGAATCACACTGCCAATTGTCGCACCCATCCCCCAATGTACATCAGGCATCGCGGCAATCCACTTATGAATAAACGGAAGGGACGCGACATTTCGAAGTTGTTGCTCGGCTTCGGGCTCGAGGGGCACACCCTTCGTCCACGCCTTAATCAGAACGCCAGTCTCGGTCTCAATGATGTTGTAGGATCGATTGCTCACTTATCAAACTCTGCTATCACGTTTTCTTTTGATGAGTCTAGCTGGTCATTGGCTAACGGTCTTATTTTGGGTTAATTGTAAAAATTTCATCTTCGGTTTCCTTGCTTATGTCTCATTTCATTCTAGGTCACTTCTCTAACATGTGATAATTCCCTCTTTTCAGGAACAACACTTTTCCAGTATTAGCCAGCCGTGAGAGCCTGAATTGGTTTTATCTTCCGAATAGCCTTTGCCGCTGGGGAATGGCTTGCGTGATAGAGGTCCCACGCCAATTGTAAGTTGAGCCAAAATTGTGCTTCCATTCCGAATAGCCGCTCAAGTCGAAGCGCCGTATCAGGCGTCACTCCCCGTTTACCGTGAATTAATTCATTAACACGCGGATAGGAGACCCCAATTTTCTTGGCTAATTCTATTTGGGCTATCCCTAAAGGCTTGAGGAAATCCTCAAGTAAGATGTCCCCTGGATGCGTTGGCGGTCCATGTGTTGGAATGCGAACCATATTTTTCATTCCTTTCTAACAAATAGTGGCTGAAGAAGTTAATGCGCAATTCTAATGATAGTCCGTAATCTCAACATTAGCTGGACCTTCATCAGTCCAAATGAAACAAATACGAAATTGGTCATTAATTCTCATATCTATGTTGGTCGGCTCTATTTCCTTTCAGTTGTTCAAGTTCGTTGCCCGGTGGAATAGTTAACGAACGTAAAGTGACCACAGCGTTAAGTTGATCGAGTTTTCGTCGAGCCACACGCCAGATTCTTTCCGGGCAAGTTCTTCTGGCTTCTTTAGAATTGACCCGATTGAAAATATCTTCGGTACCTTGTCGATGGAATGACTTGATCATATGAATACCTTAACCATATATAACTACTAAAAATTATAACGCATAACGTTATACATGGCAAACTAGCATAGTTAGCTACCCTTAACAATTAAAGAATAAATGGCCAGAAGTCTATTTTGTCGAAGACTCATTGTTATCTAACCCACTAACCTTTATTATTTCTCTGTAGAATATAAAGTTAGATCCATTTCTTTTCCATGTAGTAATTGAGGCTACGTTTTAAGATTTAGGCATAAGTTATGGCTAATCCAGGATTCAACGGACTGACGATTGCGGCATTTGAAAGTCGGATGGCCGCCGAAATGTCGCGGTTGATCGAACGTCATGGCGGAAAATCATTAGTTGCGCCGTCTATGCAGGAAATCCCTCTCGAAGAAAACCCTGCGGCGCTCGCATTCGGAGAACATCTTCTCAATGCACAGTACGACATGATGATCTTTCTCACCGGAGTCGGGACAAGAAGCCTCATTCACGTACTCCAAACAAAGTTTTCATTGGAATCGATCCAAGAAGCCCTTGGCAAAACCATCCTGGTGACCAGAGGACCAAAATCTGTGCTGGCATTAAAAGAGAACCATGTCGTTCCCACAATTGTTGTTCCTGAACCCAATACCTGGAGAGATGTGTTGGAAGCCATCAAGACTTTGAAGCCGGACAGCATGAAAGGGCTTCGTATCGCCGTTCAGGAATATGGGGTAAGTAATGAAGAACTCTTGGACGCCTTACGAGAATCAGGCGCAAATGTCACACCGGTCCCGGTCTATCGATGGGCCTTACCAGAAGACATCGAACCCCTTCGTCGATTATTGAAGAACGTTATCGAAGGCCACGTTGATGCGATACTTGTTACCAATGCCGTGCAAATTGAACATGTGATGAAAATCCTAGAAGAAACCCGGGAAGTCGATGAATTTCGATTGGCACTAAAAAACGTCCTCGTCGCTTCAATCGGACAAATTACGAGTGAACGGCTCAAACAGTATGACTTGCCCATTGACTTGGAGCCGAGTCATTCGAAAATGGGTATCTTCGTAAAAGAAACGAGTGAGCACATTCACGAATTATTACGTCAAAAACGTGGGAACTAAGACTTGCTCTCACCTTCTATGCGATTGTTTTCTTCATGAACCCCTCAAACACTCTTCCTCTCGATACGCTACTTCAATCGCTCCAGAACCCCGCCCTGTATGATCACGACATTTCACAATTTGAATTGCTCGAAACCCATATTTCATGGGTACTCCTGACGGGCCCGTACGCATACAAATTCAAAAAACCCGTCAACTTAGGCTTCCTCGACTTTTCCACGCTCGAACAACGACGCTTTTTTTGCGAAGAAGAACTCCGGCTTAATCGACGACTAGCGCCAGACTTTTATCTTGGCCTGGTCTCGATCTCTGGCACACCAGAATCTCCAGCCCTTGGTGGATCCGGAGAGCCAATAGAATATGCCGTCAAAATGAAACAGTTTCCTCCGAATGCTCTTCTTTCTCAACAAATTCTAGAGGGTAACGTTACTTCTTCACACATTGATGAATTAGCCAAAAGCATTGCGAGATTTCATGCACACACGACGGTGGCAGACTCTTCTTCAACGTTCGGGGCACCAAATCTGCTGCGTCGTCCCGTCATGAGCAATTTCGAACACTTATCCACGACTCCCAGCAACGTTATTTCTACACAAGACGTGAAACAATTGAAGCAGTGGACCGAGGCAGAACACTCCCGATGCCTGGAACATTTCAAGAACAGAAAATCCAGAGGATGTATTCGTGAATGTCATGGAGATCTCCATCTCGGGAACATCGCTCTTGTCGACAACAAAATCGTCATCTTCGATTGCATTGAATTTAATGAAGAATTTCGATGGATCGATGTCATAAGTGAAATCGCGTTCGTGGTGATGGACTTGATCGATCGAGGCGCTTTTGGGCTCGCATGGAGATTAGTGAATACCTATTTAGAACAAACAGGCGACTATGAGGGATTGCGCACCTTTCAGTATTACCTGACCTACCGGGCCATGGTTCGAGCAAAAGTCATAAGCATTCGGCTGACGCAAGAGGAAGAAGAGACCACGGAAAGTGCCAAACTTGCGGAAGAACTCAAGAAATATCTCACACTGGCAGAATCATTCACCACACGACCTCATCCCGTCCTCATTATCACGCACGGCCTTTCAGGGTCAGGTAAAACCACCGTCTCACAAGCACTACTCGAATCCCTCAGCGCTATACGAATCCGTTCCGATATTGAGCGAAAACGCCTTTTAGGGCTTTCCCAATCAACAAGAACCGACGCCCAGCAAACCGATAGCGTGTATTCCGAAGCTTCAACGCAATCGACCTACGCTCAACTAGAAATGCTTGCTCGCTCCGCCCTAGAATCCGGGTATTCCGTCATTGTGGATGCGACATTCTTAAAACAGACCTATCGAGCGCCTTTTGCCGCATTGGCGAAAGAAATACATGTTCCTTTTTTCATTCTTGATATTCGTGCCCCCGAAGCCATACTCCGGCAACGTATCGAGGAACGACTACACAAAGGACATGATGCATCGGAAGCGGATTGTGCTGTCTTAGAGCAACAGTTATTGCACGATGAACCATTCGCTCCCACCGAACAGTCGTATGCGGTGAACGTAGAAACCACACATCCCAATCATCTGAATGAGGTCTTGAGCGTGATTCGGGAAAAACGAGAGACGCCAAGCGCTCGGAAGTCGTCGTAGACATTCGAGCAAGCAAACCTCTTCTTAAGAATTTGTTAAAAGATAAACGGAACGAGACGGGCCGTTTGACGTTGATAGTCTGAATATTCTTGAAAGTGTTGTACTAACAACGTTTCTTCATACGTGAGCTTCGCAATCAAGTCGATCCCGAGACCCAACCAGACAATCAACCTCAGCATAGAAAACTCATTCAAGATCATCGCAAAGGTACAGAGCAGCAGCGCCGTATACATCGGGTGCCGGATAAAGCGATAGGGCCCATGGGTGACTAAAACACTCCGTTCATGGACCTCGGGGAAGACATGAAGGTTTTTCACGGTCATTGCCTGAAATGCCCACAAACCAACAACGAATCCAGCAATCTCAAGAGCCAACAGCCATCCGGTTGAGACAATAATGGGTCCTGTCAGTACAATAATCCCAATACAGACGAACTGAACGCCGACAAGCAGCGTCGATTTACTGAAAAGCAACTGATTCATGATCGTTTAAGGGGCCATACAAATTTTTCCGCGAACATCCAATCTCGATAGACACGAACGCTGATCTTCCTGTGGCCGTGACACATGAAACACTGTTTCAACACTTTCTCTACCATCTTACTGCTTTTCACCCTGCCTCTACTCGTCCAGGGGGCCGAACCACCACGCTTCATTATTGAAGGTCCCCCAACCCTGTCCCACATTACAACTCGCTTACAACACATCGATCCGGCTCGTGTGCATTCCATCATGAACCTTACAGGAATCGATCATCTCAGAAAACCCATTCGAGTGGTTGTCGCACCCGAACAATCCGAGTGGGCACGACACGTGCCAACATGGGTTTCAGGATACGCGCTTCCCCAGCAAGACCTCATTGTCATACTTCCGGAACGCGTGATGGGTTATCCCTACGATTCTTTGGAAAGCGTCTTCGTTCACGAGATTGCCCATATCGTGATCGGACATGCTGCAGGTGATCAATCGGTTCCTCGCTGGTTCGACGAAGGACTGGCAATGGTTGCGGAACGGTCATGGGACATTGAAGATCGAGCCAGACTCGTATGGGCCATGGTCATGGGACACCCGACGACGTTGCTCGAACTGGAGCAACAGTTTCATCAAGACCGGAGTGCTGCCCATCACGCGTATGTTCTCTCACATGCCCTGGTTCGTTATGGCATTCAGCGATTCGGAGATGCATGGCCCAAGCAATTACTCGCGTCGGTACAACTCGGTCTGTCTTTTCAAGACGCGTTTACTCACACAACAGCCCATACGCTTGAACAGGTCCAAGCCGACTTCTGGGATGAACAAACGTTCTTGGCAAATTGGGTGCCCGTCGTCACGAGTTCAATCGCCATATGGTTTGGAATCTTTGGATTGGCTCTCTATGTATTTAAGAAACAACGTCAGCGTGCCGAGGCAATACAACAAGAGTGGAAAGAGGAAGAACAGTGACATCTCTTGGAACGGTAGGCACGCCTTGCTGGGAACCTCCCTAAAATCTCACGTCATTTCAAGTATCGAGCCTATCGTACGGACCCCTCTCAATCATCTTCATACTCATCTGACAAACCCTTTCGCTCCCATGGTGTTTTTCCTGGCGGGGGTCACCTATGACACATTGACCCTGAGTCGTATCGATCGCCTCTTCGATAACCTCGTATTACTTTTATACTTGAGTCTCCTCGGCACCCTAGTCGTACTGACGGGCCGACTCCAATTCGGCATGATTCCCCCACCGGCTCAAGAAACTGGCTGGAGTGCGCTGCATTGCATCCAATGGGCTCGCCCTCATCTAACGAAAGTCCTCCAATTTCTCCTCGGAGGACTCTTTAGCGCCTATACCATTTTTTACTTCCAAAGTTCGTCGCTCACGACATCGTCTCTGTTTTTAGCCGTCATCATATTGCTGCTGATTGCAAACGAATGGTTTCGGCATCGCCTTTCAAGCATCAAACTGCTTGTTTCGCTCTATGCCATGGTCGTCTTCAGTTTTTTTACATTCTTTCTTCCAGTCCTCACGGGCTTGATGAATATATGGATCTTTCTTCTCGGGGCGGTCCTGAGTGCCCTAGTGATTTGGAAAATCGTCAAACTCATCTTTGAAGGTCTTGCACTTCGTTCATCATGGGAACCAATTTTAACTTTTTTCCCCGCGTTGGGCTTAATCGTGAGTTTAAGTGGGTTCTACTTTTTGAATTGGATCCCGCCAGTTCCACTTTCTCTCAAATTTGGCGGCGCCTATCAGCATGTTGAAAAATCCCAAGATGAGTATCACCTCACATTTCAAGACGGCGCATGGTACGACGTCTTGAAACAATCAGATGACGAGGTTTCCACTGAACTGCCCGTCTATTGTTTTACCAGCGTCTTTGCGCCCGTTACCTTGAAAACCACCGTGTATCATCATTGGCAACATCGACAAGTCAACACGGAAGATGATTTTTCAACTACAGATCGCATTCCCATTTCTATTTCAGGGGGCCGTGAACGCGGGTATCGCAGCTACACCGTCAAGCAACGACTTGATCCCGGAGAATGGCGAGTAGATGTAGAAACCGAAGACGGACGAATCATTGGACGAGTACATTTTCTTGCAACTCGCATGTCGCAAGCATTGCGAGAGACACGCACGATTACCTTTTGATCATGGTTTTGCACATCATTCATTTCGTAATGAACTCCTTCTTTTTTCTCTTCTCGTAAAATTTTTTTCTGTCGATGCATCTCTTGCATCATTTTTCTCTTACAAAGAAATTTTCGCTGTCAAGAAAAAAATGAATTTTTTTCTGGCAAAATGCATTCGAACGTTGTAGTATATATTTAACAATGTCATGAAAAATATTATTTACTTCTTCAGACACACTCCTCACACGATAACTTTCCCAAAAAATATTTGATGATTTCTTTATCTTTCAAAAAAGATAACCGAAGAAACAGCAGTGATGACCGAGCGAGAACACTATCGCGAAGGTGAATATAGATTTAACCCGTTCATTGAAACATGTGAACGGTGGGAGCCATCTACGAATGGTTCCAGACTAGAAAGGGGGTGAGAGCGTTGGCAACAGCTAAGAAAAAGGCGCCAGCCAAGAAGAAACCGGCAGCTAAGAAACCTGTGGCTAAGAAAAAGCCAGCTGCTAAGAAGAAACCGGCAGCTAAGAAACCTGTGGCTAAGAAAAAGCCAGCTGCCAAGAAGAAACCGGCAGCTAAGAAACCTGTGGCTAAGAAAAAGCCAGCTGCCAAGAAGAAAACCACAACCAAAAGAAAGACCACGACTAAAAAGAAGTAGTCTTCCTTTGTGGGTTTCTCTAAACGTCGGGTGGGGTGAATTGCTCCACCCGACGTTTTTTTTGACTCCGATGTCTACAACATCGTGACATCTAACCGAGATAGGCCGAATGAAGGATGATAGACAAGAAATGTAGCGTAAGAATATCGTAAGAAGGACACCGCCAAGAGGATATTCGAGTCTTCATACGCAATCGACCCATTATTCTTCACGACTTTTCACGACTACCACCGAACATCCTTCTTTTTCCCATAATCCACGAGTCAACCTTTTCTCCGCTTAACAAACTTTCACTTCTCACATGTCCCATCCACGCTACAAGGCCATTTCCCACGCCATCGAAGATCCTCTTATGCGATTGCACGACATACATTTCGACATTTCCTAGTCTTTCCCAATCTCTCTTGACTCCCCAGAGTCTCGCTTGTGATGATGGAAGCCGTTTCATCACATCTCGATAACGTTTCTTCTCACAAGGAGGCCTTTGTCACAATGGTACGAACATGGTTCATGACAGTATGTCTTTCATTCACGTTGATCACTCCAGCTTTGGCAGAACAGGACCATCATGCACATGATGATGTAATGGAGAGTGAAAAACCCATACAAACCAAAAGCTCAGATGATGCTCAGAAGCCGATGGACATGAGCGGGCAAGATTCCAACAACGCGGCGGCAACATTGTCACGTAAAGCCCAACGAGGACAGCAAGAACTTGATATGATCAAGGGAAATCCAAAGGAATTTCGGGTTCTGACTATGGGAGTGCAGATTTTCCTGGGCCGATTTGGATATGGAGCTGGACCCTACACTGGAACATTTGACGAACAGACCAAAGCCGCGCTGAAGGAATATCAAGCCCATGCTGGCTTGCCAGCGACGGGAGACCTCGACTATCAAACACTCACACATCTCACCGATGACAACAAAGTGCTTGATCGCCCCTTACCCTATCTCCCCAAGTATTCCTTCCATGGTGATCAGTGGGAAAAAGCGATTGAGGTAGAGGGGACGTGGGCCAGTGAAGCAGGTCCAACGGCCGATGCCGTGCAAACATCAAAGTTGTACTGCTTTCGAGAGCAGAAACAATGCATAGAATCGACTGCCGTGTTACTTGTCGAACATGCACCGATGTTAGATGTGGCCACCCACGTCTATGCGATCAAGGAATGGGACGATGATCAGTTGGTAAGTGAACCCTATGACGGGGAAGCCTGCACTATCAGCATCTTGCGGATACATCGTCGAAGTAATACGGTGACACGATTTTCGGCGTACCAAGAAGGCACGGGAATTTGCGCGGATGTCACAACTGAAGACGTGCAGTACCGCCTCATCAACGGACCAGATGTGTTCGTCGACCTGCAGCAGCGCAAAGCACAGGAAATACAAAAGATTTTGCGAATAAAGGAATAACCAGGTTCACCGAATT
This sequence comes from Nitrospira sp. M1, assembly GCF_965152605.1. Taxonomy (NCBI): domain Bacteria; kingdom Pseudomonadati; phylum Nitrospirota; class Nitrospiria; order Nitrospirales; family Nitrospiraceae; genus Nitrospira; species Nitrospira sp. M1. Next base: position 53,485 of record NZ_OZ224217.1, on the reverse strand, counting down.
TTCCTTTCCACACAACCCCAATAGAATCGTATGAATACTATGCTTCGCGATGAAATTGCGTAACGCGTGGTTGGTCGTCATCTTTTTTGCTGGAACTGCCTCAGGCTGTGAGAAATGGGCCTATTTCACTGAATCACAAGGGCTATCAGCGGAGGGGATGACGGCCAACGTTCATGCCACGACTCAGCAGTTAGCGAATGAGGGGGAATTTCTCATATTCGGCGCTCTCGGGAAAAGCGGCGAAGCCGGTCATGTTGGAAAAGCCCAGTGCCCGGTTTGTCATGCGTTTCACCCTAAACACACGAGTAAACGTGGCCCAAATTTGTGGGGAATCACGACTCGGAAGCGAACAAAGTCAACCGCGATAGAATATCTGGCTGAATCCCATGTCTGCCCGAATTGTTATATCGTAGCGGGATGGGGCTTGAAAGGGAGTCGAGACTGCGAATCGCCCATGCCCAAAGCCCATCTTCCCCCAATCAACCTCACGCTTGACGAACTTGTGGCCATTGATACGTGGATGTATGTCCACGAAGACAATCAGCCGCCTTCATCACCTCTCATTCGCGCGACCTACCAAAAGCTTCTTTCATCAGAAGAGTGGAGCTACATCAACCGAGATTCACCCATAACACCACTTACCAAAGACTCAACCAAACAATTGTTCCTCCAACATGCATGCGCTGGCTGCCATATCATTCCCAATATCCCCGCAGCGACCGGAAAACTCGGACCGTCTTTGCATATGAAAACTAATGCACCAGCCCGTCTGGAGGACCCTGCTTACACAGGCCATGCTTCGTCACCAAGAGAATATATTATTGAATCGATTCTTTTTCATGATGTGTATATCGTTACCGACGACCCTATGTATGCCCAAACGACTCCCGCGTCCTCTTATTATGACAACACCATCGGCTCAGCCGACCTCCAGCAAATGGTTACATATCTTGAAAATGAGGAGCCAGACGAACAACCTCAATCTCCAACGATGACAGCGATTGAGGAATGTTTGCACAATACAGACTCGTAGGCGGGGGACGTCCTGAGGCAAAAAACCCCATTCACCATACTCACCAGTCAATTGAGAGAAATACGTGGGTAACGGTTATTTGGATCGAAATAACCAAGAAGCATACATTCCCCCTACCGCAATCGTGACAAGTTGGATGGTTTGCAACATCCGGCTAACGATTGCTCCTTCACGAGGGGGAGAAAGAATAAAGGCCATTCCCAAAAATTGCGGAGACTCTTCAGGTGCAGCCTCCCAGGGAGGAAAAAGTACGGCAAGGACCAATAATCCAACCATGATATACAAAATACGGATGTTTAAAGATTCTCCGGCTCGCGCGTGCTGCTGTTGGGCTTCCACTTGTGTTCCACATTTCATACAGTGACGCGCACCACTGGAAATTCCCAAACCACAAGAAGAACATTTCTGTCGGTCATTCATATACTATCCTTGAAGAATGGAGAGGTTTTAGGTAAACAGTATACATAATGATTGCTCAACCTTTTAAGACCATTTCCGTAATCGGTGCCGGGTCATGGGGAACGGCATTAGCCCGTCTGTTAGCTCGCAAGGGGTTTACCGTTCGTCTTTGGGCTCATGAACAGGAAGTGGCAGAATCGATTCAGACGACGCAACGTAACGCCTTGTATCTTCCGGACTTTCTTTTGCCTGATTCATTATCCGCCACAGGATCGCTTGCCGAAGCGGTTCACGAGACGGACCTTCTTTTGTTAGCGGTTCCCTCCCATGCCATGCATACGATTCTTGAGCAACTTCGCCCTCATATGACCACGCCCCTGCCTATTACGATTGCCACAAAAGGTATTGAGGAACACTCCCTCCACCTCATGTCTAATATCGTTGAAGCTGTGCTTCCTCAACCCTGGCATACCTTCGTGACGATTCTTTCTGGGCCAAGTTTTGCGCGCGAAGTCTGCCAGGAAAAACCTACAACCATTCTTTTGGCTGGACATACAGCCGACCTGGTGACGCAACTTCAACAGGTATTTTTGACATCGCAGTTTCGAGTGTACGCTGGACATGACATGATTGGCGCACAAATTGGGGGCGCGGTAAAAAACGTCATGGCCATCGCCTCTGGTATTGTGGATGGTTTGGAATTGGGATTCAATACCAGAGCGGCATTGATTACCCGAGGCCTCGCCGAGATGATTCGCCTAGGCACCGCCATGGGTGCAGACGTCTCCACGTTATATGGACTATCCGGACTAGGGGATCTTGTGTTGACCTGCACGGGGTCATTAAGCAGAAACTATACGGTTGGATTAAAACTCGGACAAGGATTACCTCTAGATGACATTCTTTCGCACACATCAACCGTAGCAGAAGGCATTCGCACCACTCGTGCAGCCGCAGGCTTAGCCCAGCGGCACAACATTGAAATGCCAATTGTTGATGGGGTGTATCAAGTCTTGTTTGCACACATGGACCCTCGTCAAGCAGTCGCCAATCTCATGAATCGTGCAGCAACAGTTGAAACGGACCGAGGACTCGACTCATGAACGCACCACCACCAAACACAACAAGGCCAAATGATGGATACCGATCACCTTCAACAACTGCTTGAACAAGTCCGATCCGAGTCTGTATCAGTCAAGGATGCCCTTCAACAATTACGCACCTTACCCTATGAAGATATTGGATTCGCCTCAATCGATCACCATCGCTCGGTACGACAAGGCTTTCCGGAGGTTATTTTTTGTGAAGGGAAGACGAAGGCTCAAGTTACCGCCATTGCGCGAAAATTGCTCAAGCAAGGCAGCTCACTCCTCGCGACTCGTGTTCAACCAGAGATGGGGAGGGCTTTAACTCGTGCGATTCCGAAAGCGACCTATCATAAAGTAGCCAGAATTGTGTCGGTGCAACCCTCTAAGCAACCTCGACGCGGAAATATTGTGATTGTCACCGCAGGCACGTCGGATATTCCCGTAGCCGAAGAAGCCCGAATCACGGCAGAAGTCATGGGTAATCGCGTCCAAACGTTATTCGATGTTGGAGTCGCAGGGCTCCACCGCCTTTTAGATCGGCAAAAAATACTACATCAGGCACGAGTGTTAATTGTGGTGGCAGGAATGGATGGGGTCCTCCCAAGTGTCATCGGGGGGCTTGTGGACCGGCCAACCATTGCCGTTCCGACGAGCCAGGGTTATGGCGCGAGCTTTGGCGGACTCGCCGCACTGCTTACAATGTTGAATGCCTGTTCAAGCGGGGTGGGCGTCATGAATATTGACAATGGATTTGGAGCGGCATGCCTGGCTCATCGCATTAACCTTCTTGGGGAATGACCAACAGATCCTCTTCCTCAATAATTTCCACTCCTGGCTCTCCTGGTTCTGGCAGAGGGTGGCTTGTTGACTCATCCTGTAACATTTCGATCTCATCAACGACCGCCTCGCCCGCTTCTTCCTGGGAAGAATCTTCTTCACTAACCGACGAATCATCAGGTCCAATCTCTGAAGGATTCTGACGATCCTCAAGAACCACGGGTGGAGGAGGAGCGTGATATTTAATGACTTCGACAGATCCACGGGAACGTCGTGAGACCATTCTGGTCTCTATGCGCGCCCCTTTTTCGCCCATGAGTTTCGCTCGGACTTCATACCGATACGTTCCCGGCTCAACCAAGGCGTGTGATTGATCTTTGCCATCCCACACAAACTTCGTAGATATTTTCGGACCCTTTTGTGCCGGGGCTTTTGACCCTAATGGCACTCGTTGCGTGAGAAATCGCATGGATCGTTGAGTCGGAGACGTAATGAGTGTTGAGACTTCCAGAATAGAGAGACCCCGTAAGTTTCTTGGAACGTTCACGATCGCAGAAAATGTTAGCTCTCCATTTCCCGCCTCATAGGGGGACGGCGAGGTCGTGACTTGAGCAATGTGAAACCCTCCAGAAGTCGCACGTCTTTTTTTCGCTTCGGCGATAGTTCCAAACAACAATCCGACAACATAGACTATTCCAAAAACATACAGGCTGATTTGAACGATCCGCCGCCTTTGATTTTCGACCATATTCAATGCTCAACCTCTTCGGCACATGGGGATAATTTAAATTTTCCTGCTCTATAGCCGTTCCAATTTACTTCCATCTGTACGACGTGTGTTTTTGCGCTGTGTACATGATGTAAATTCGGCTGAAAGTTATTTGGTTTCGCTATAGTGGTCGAATACCACAGCTCTTCTCATCAGTCAAATTGAACGCCTGTTTGGCTCACAAGAATGTATGAACCCATGCCTATCTGTTAAGATGGGCGATATTCCCTACTTTGTGTGAAGGATAATCGTGCCTCATCTTCATTTTGACTGTTTCTCTGGTATCAGCGGCGATATGTGCCTCGGCGCATTGGTCGATGCCGGGGTTCCGTTTACCGCCCTCAAAAAAGGTCTACAACAACTGACTACCGGCGGGTATCAGCTCAAAGCCAAGAAAGTCCATCGTGGAACCGTACATGCGACCAAAGTTGACGTCCTCATTCGTGAAGGGTTCGCCAAACCGCTGTCGCTACCCAGGATTCGACGCATCCTGAGCCAAAGTCCACTTCCTCCAAGAGTTAAACAACGCTCCAGAGACGTCTTCCAACGCTTGGCCGAGGCCGAAGGGACAGTCCATGGAGTCCCGCAAGCCAAGGTACACTTCCACGAAGTCGGTGTTGTTGATTCACTTGTTGATATTGTTGGAACCTTACTTGGCCTTCACTATCTCGACATCACCTCAGTGTCAGCTTCTTCTATCAATGTTGGCTCTGGTACGATTCAAACAGCGCATGGGGTCTTGCCCGTTCCTGGACCGGCTGTTGCTCAACTTGCGTTAGGCATTCCAGTTTTTGCATCGGGACCGGCTCTTGAACTTACCACTCCGACGGGAATGGCGCTTCTAACTACACTCACTCAGGATTTTCGGACGCTTCCCCCTATGAATCCACAGTGTATCGGGTATGGAGCTGGCACGGCAGAGCCACCGAACTGGGCAAATGTTCTTCGCGTGTTTCTAAGCTCTCGTCAGGCTCAAGATCAGCAAGACACAGAACCCATCATTGAAATCCAAACGACAATTGATGATCTCAATCCGCAAGCGTATGAATTTGTCATGGACCAGCTCTTCAAGGTCGGAGCTTTAGACGTGACGCTAACGCCAGTCATCATGAAACGCAGCCGCCCTGGAATCATACTCATGGCATTAGCACCAAAAAGCATTTGTGATGACGTAATCCGCACCCTCTTTCAAGAAACCACGACTCTCGGTGTGCGAATGAACGAGATCAGCCGATCCGTCCTGCCACGAAAGATTGAGACGGTTCAATTCCCCGAAGGCGCTGTCCAGATTAAGATTGCCGATCTAGGAAATGGTCAACAAAAAGTGAAGCCTGAGTATCGAGACTGTCAGCGTCTTGCCACAAAAACGGGAAAACCCGTTCGAGAAATCATTGAACAAGCCCTCCAAATATTTCACAATACACCGCACACGAAACAGAAATTACGAAGGACTTCACGCACCACATAAACACCCTGGGCCTCTTAGACGATCTCGCCACGCATCAAAAGACAGCAGATTGCAACCAGAGACTATGAAAACGGCTTCCAATACGACACGTCGACCGACACTAGCCATTACGATGGGTGACCCAGCCGGCATAGGTCCAGAAATCATCGTCAAAACATTCGCACACCCGAGAATATGGAAATGGTGTAGGCCTCTTGTCATAGGTTCACCCGCGCTTCTGGAACGAACGGCTCAGGCCCTTCACATTCCCACGAAAGTTGTCGTGGCTCCGGAATACCCTTCCCAGAACGGACAGAACATCTTTCGTCGAGGTCTTCTCCCAGTGCTCGACCCGCTTGAGAAGCCGTTAGGCCGATTTCGTAAAGGCCAGGCCAGCGCCATACCTGGAGATGCTTCGGTACAGTATATTCAAAAGGCCGTCCATTTAGCGCAAACTGGTGGTGTTGACGGCATTGTAACCGCGCCTATTAACAAAAAGGCCATTCACCTTGCCGGCCACCTTTATCCCGGGCATACAGAAATGTTAGCAGCTCTGACCAGAACAAGAGAGTCCGGCATGATGATTCTCGGCGGACCCCTTAAAATAATGTTTGTCACAACACATGTGGCCATTCGAAATCTTTCTCAAGCAATCACGACCAGCAATGTTTTACGTGCCATTCGATTAGCCGACTCTGGACTTCGTGGATTGTTTCGCATGACACGGCCACGCATCGGGGTTGCCGGCTTGAATCCTCATGCAGGAGAAAACGGCCTGTTTGGTGATGAGGAACAGCAGGCTATCACCCCTGCCATAGCACGTGCACGTAAGTCTGGGATTCGCTGTACAGGACCTTACCCTGCCGACACGCTCTTTGGAAAAGCGGTTCGTGGAGAATTTGACGGGGTGGTGGCCATGTATCATGATCAAGGGCTTGTTGCGCTAAAAACTGTCGCCTTTGGCCATTGCGTCAATATCACCGTTGGGCTTCCATTCATTCGCACGTCGGTCGACCATGGAACCGCCTACGACATTGTCGGAAAAGGCAAGGCTGACGCTACGAGCCTGATCGAAGCCATTGAATTAGCAGCACAACTTTCGACTGACACGCGCTGATTACAAAGACTCTTTCTTATGTTTCTTCATGTCTCGTACCCTCTAATGAATCGTAATCACCACAAAAAATTCTGAGATATATGAATGTGTCTGCTCAACATGCTCGACCGCGATCATATGCAGGAGCCCGGTCAACCGCATTGACCATTCTTTTAAAAATTCATCGTCAGCAACCGTTTGCCGATGACGTGGTCGATTCGATATTCGAATCGACGAAAGTACGAGAATTAGACCGAGGTCTGATATTTGAACTCGTGTATGGCGTCCTACGGCATCGCGAAACGTTAGATTGGCGATTAAATCAATTGGCTGATCGCCCGATGTCACGATTACCCCTCACCGTTGCCATGATTTTTCGTCTGGGGGCCTATCAATTACTGTATCTTGATAAAATTCCGCCATCGGCGGCTGTGAATGAATCGGTAAAGCTCGCCAAAACCATTGGTGGCCGCAATTGGAGTGGCATGATGAATGCCGTGCTTCGCAATATTATTCGCCACCCTCCTCCTCCATGGCCCCATCCCTCAGAAAATCCCATCTTGGCCTTGTCTATTCGTCATTCCTGCCCTTCCTGGTTAGTCGAACGATGGTTATCGGTTTGGGGAACCCAAAAGACACAAACGCTGTGCGAGGCGACGCTTCAGATTCCCCCTCTCACTTTACGAACGAATACATTGCAGTGCTCACGCGATGAACTGATAAACCGACTACGATCCGAAGGATATGAAGCACGAGAAACCACGATCAGTCCGCTCGGAGTGCTTGTGGAAAAATGTGGAAAACTGGGAGACCTTGGTCCATTAGCAGACGGGTGGTGCTATATTGAAGACGAAGCGGCTCAACTCATTCCTCCATTATTGGACATTAAACCCGATCATCACGTGTTAGATGCCTGTGCGGCTCCAGGTGGAAAAACAACCCATATAAGCCAGCTGATGCTCAACCATGGACAAGTTATCGCTGTAGATCGAGATGCACAGCGGCTGAAACGTCTGACCTCCAATTCTCAACGACTAGGACTGACAAACATTACGCCTCTGTGCGCGGATATGGAAAAAGATATTTCAACAACATCTCTTTCCACCTCAAACAAGACTCAACAGAGAGCCTGGACTTCCTTGCTGAAGCAAGGCTTCGATCGCATCTTGCTAGATGTTCCCTGCTCGGGCCTGGGTGTGCTTCGCCGTCATCCAGAAGGGAAGTGGTTAAAAGGACCAGATCTCATCGATCACGTTCAACTCCTTCAAGGGAAAATCCTCGCACAGGTGAGTACGCTCTTGAGACCCGGTGGAGTGTTGGTCTATAGTGCCTGCTCGACTGAATTAGAGGAAACAAGCCAGGCTGTAGACACATTCCTCGAGCATCATCAGGATTTTTATCAGGATTCCGTCAAACCGTGGCTTCCTCCTGCCGCCCAGTCACTCGTGAATGATGCGGGAAGTTTCATCACTTCCTTCAATACGGTATCGATGGATGGATTTTTCGCTGCTCGCTTAAAAAAACGGAACAACTAATCATGTCCTCAACTCCACTCATTGCACCGTCTATTCTTTCAGCCGACTTTGGTCGTCTTGCAGAAGCGGTCAGCCAAGTGGAAGCTGCAGGTGCCGACTGGATCCACATCGATGTTATGGATGGACACTTTGTGCCCAACCTCACCGTTGGGCCTCCAATCGTTGAAGCGGTTCGTAAGGTCACCACGCTTCCTTTGGATGTACATTTGATGATGACCAACCCCGATGCATTTATCGGAGAATTCGCTGACGCTGGAGCTGACGTCTTGACTGTACATGTCGAAGCCTGTCCCCATCTTCACCGAACACTCCAGTCCATTAAAGAACGCCACGTCAAAGCTGGCGTCACGTTGAACCCGGCAACGTCGGTGAGCACACTTGAGGAAGTCATTCACGAGGTGGATCTCATCCTTGTCATGTCGGTAAGCCCAGGATTTGGCGGACAAACCTTTATTCCCTCCTGCCTGGAGAAAATTTCTCGAATTCGTCAGATTCTTAACGCAGGGAAAAACCCAGGTCTTTTGGAAGTCGACGGGGGAATTAATCTTCACAATGCCGGTTCCATTATCAAAGCTGGAGCTGATGTCCTAGTCTCTGGATCGGCGATTTTTGGCAGTGACGACTTTTCAATCACCATACAACAGATGCGAACAGCAGGACAGACCGTCAACGTCTAACGTGTTCCATGGATACTACCGCTCTACTCGATAGCCTGCATCCACTCGAAACCAAAGTGCTCACGGTTTTAAAGCATGCAACAGATGCGCTCTCTGATGACGAACTCGCTCACGCGACGGAACTCGACCCTTCACAAGTCAGTATGGCGGTCGGATGGCTGCTCACCAAACAACTGATCGTCCTGGCAACCGAACACATTACCCCCGTCGTGTCGTTAAGTGAGACAGGAAACACTTATAGGCAGGCCACGTCTCCTCCGGAATGGATTCTTCAATCTATTCAAGAGTATCAGACTCGAGGGGAACAGGTGACGGTGAAGGACCTTCAAGCTCAAGGCCAATTTCAACCAACTGAACTCAGCCGTGCGATCGGTCTTCTCAAAAAAGATCAAGCCATTCGATTGGTTTCGGGAGGGGTATTAGAAACAACAAACACCGCAAGCTCCACCACACACGCGTTACGACAATTACTGACACAGTTAGCTGAACAGACTCATCCGCTGACAACATTCCCAGATGCGGACCAGACACTGATTCGACAATATGCAGTCAAACGCGGGAGCGCACAAGAACCCTTTCGCATTGAAGACGAAATCCTGCGTACCTATGCCTTGACTCCGGAGGGTCAGACCATTAGTCAATTGACCACGTCAGATTCTTCGAAAGAAACGTCACAACTGACACCGGATATGCTGAAAGATGGTTCTTGGCGAAATTATTCATTTCGAAAATACTCCATCAGCCTTCGTCCTCCTCGACTCGCCGTTGGACGTCGACATCCATACAGAGAATTTTTAGACACGGTCAAACAGAAACTTGTGAGTATGGGCTTTCAGGAAATGCGCGGAGAGTTGGTTGAAACGGAGTTTTGGGACATGGACGCGCTCTATATGCCACAGTTCCATCCCGCTCGTGCCATTCACGATGTGTATTTTGTTAAAAACCCCACTCATGCCAAGTCTATCGCTGAACCCTTTCTCTCCCAAGTGGCCGATGCCCATGAAGATGGAGGAACAACCGGCTCAAAAGGGTGGCAATATCCGTATGACCGCGAGCGAGCGAGGCGACTCATTCTTCGAAGCCAAGGCACTGCCGTTTCGGCTAAAACATTGGCCAGTAATCCTGATGTGCCGGGGAAATATTTTTCGATCGCACGGTGCTTTCGCTATGACCAGGTAGATGCCACTCATGCCACAGACTTCTTTCAAGTCGAAGGTATTGTGTTAGGCCACGATATAAATTTTCGAACGTTGTTAGGGCTCCTCCACCTCTTTGCATCGGAAATGGCTCAAGCCAAGGAAATTCGGTTTTTGCCCGCCTACTTTCCCTTTACCGAACCATCCGTCGAGTTACATGTCCGTCATCCACATCTTGGATGGATGGAACTTGGAGGCGCGGGACTCTTTCGACCCGAAGTCACCATTCCCTTAGGGGTCAACGTTCCGGTAATTGCATGGGGGCTAGGACTTGATCGCATGGCGATGGTTGCCCTGGGTATTCATGACATACGTGATTTATTTACTTCTGATCTTGAAGCCGTTCGCAATATGCGACGAAAATTTTAGTACACATTATGCCGACTATTTCTATTTTCCATAACGATTTTGAGCAACTCTTAGGTCAAAATGCCGAAATTAGCCAAGTTGAATCATGGCTTCAACTGGTCAAAGGTGAACTCAAAGATCATAATCCGGCAAATGGCGAGTTGCGTATTGAGTTGCAAGACAGCAATCGACCTGATCTCTGGTGCGTGGAAGGTATTGCCCGCCAAATTCGTCTCGTCCTTGCTGCGAAGCCAATTGATTACCCCTTTCTCTCCAGTAAAAGCCGGGCCAAACGTCGACTCATGGTACTTCCTGGTATTGAGAATGTGAGGCCATTTGCCGCAGCATGCGCAGCTACAGGCTATACCGTTACGGAAGAAGGGTTGAATCAACTCATACAAACACAAGAAAAGTTAGCCGATATTTTTGGGAGAAAACGTCAAACGGTTTCAATTGGTGTCTATCGTTTGGCCGCGATTTCGTTTCCGGTGACCTATGGCCTTGTGAAATCGGAAAAAACACGTTTCACGCCACTTGGATTCACCGAAAAGATGACTCCCCAGGAAATTTTAGCTGTCCATCCGAAAGGCTTGGAATATGGAGCGCAATTTTCTCATGCCGACCAGGTTCCGCTTCTCTGGGATAAAGACGGCCAAGTCCTGTCCTTTCCTCCTATCATCAACAGTCGAGAAGTTGGTGAGGTTCAGATAGGAGATCAAGGTCTGCTCGTAGAGGTTACAGGAACAGACCTGCCAATGGTTCTGCTCACATTAAATATTTTGGCCGTGAACCTCGCAGATCGAGGAGCCGCTATTGATCCGATTGATGTCGTCTACCCAAATGCTACAGCATTTGGGAAAACGGTCAAAACACCTCTTGATATGTCGAAATCTCAACGGATCTCACTCAAAGCCATTGAACATGCCCTTGGTACACCACTTGGATCTGAGGTCATTCAACAAGCTCTTTCAGACTATGGGTATCAAGTCAAAGCCACGCAACACAGCTTATCTGTGAAAATGCCTGCGTATCGTCAGGATCTCATGCATGTCATGGATGTGGCCGAAGATGTAGCGATCAGTCGAGGGTATGACTCTTTTAGCCCCATTATGCCAGGACATTTTACCGTTGGGACTCTGTCATCACTTGAGCGACTTTCCGATCAAATTCGCGACTTAATGATTGGATTTGGCTTTCAAGAAATGTTTTCGAATATTTTAGCGTCACGCATGGAATTAGTGGAGCGCATGCGCTTGGCAGGCACACCCCAGGGTCATGTCGTTGAAGTCGATAATGCTATGTCAGAAACTTACGCATGCCTTCGTTCCTCAATTCTGCCTTTTCTTTTACGAGTAGAAGCGGCCTCGCCTCGCTCATTTTACCCTCATCAATTGTTTGAAATTGGGGAAGTGGCAATTCCTGATATGGGAGTCGATTTGGGGTCGCGAACAATCGTGAATGTGTCGGCTATGATTGCGCAACCTGGCGCGAGTTTCTCAGAAATTCACTCGTACCTTGACCTCTTGATGTACTATCTCGTTCGGGATTACCGGCTGGAACCAAGCACCCATCAATCATTTCTAGATGGGCGCGTTGGTACGATTATCTGTGGGAAACAGGAATTAGGATTTATTGGAGAGCTTCATCCAGAAGTACTCGAAGCCTGGCAAATTAACATGCCAATCGCGGCATTCGAATTTCAAATAAAACTCTAAAGATTGATTCGATGTACTTACGCAGCCGCTTCGGTGGTCTGTGCCATAACGCCATTAACCAAATTGGTAAACCCTTCAGGATCTTGAATCGCCATCTCTGAAAGCATTTTTCGGTCAAGCATGACATCCGCTTTTTTTAGGGCGTTCATGAACTTGCTGTAGGTAGAGCCATGCGCTCGTATAGCAGCATTAATTCGAGCGATCCAGAGACGTCGGAAGTCTCTTTTTCGTTGTCGACGTCCAATGTAGGCATAGACTTCGCCTTTATCGACTGATTCTGTTGCGGTTCGAAAGAGCCGACTCTTCCCTCCGTATTGCCCTTTGGCAAGCTTCAGTCTCTTTTTTCTTCTTTGTCGTGTCTGTGGCCCACCTTTTACGCGTGGCATGACTTATTCTCCTTCTTCATAAACACTATGCTACGTGGAAACTAACAGTATGGTAGTAAACGATCAAGTGCGCGAGAATCAACATCTCTCACCACGGCAGATCCTGTCAAGCGACGTTTTTGTCGTGGAGCTTTTGATGTGAGAATATGCCGCATCTTGGCTCGTCGGCGCATCCACTTTCCACTTCCAGTACGTTTGAACCGTTTACTGGCACCAGAATGATTTTTTAACTTTTGCCGTGCCATCTTACCCTTCCCAAGCCCATTTTTGTGATAGGGCTATGCATCGATTCGTTACTTGGGGGACACTATCATAAATAAATTACGCCCCTCCATTCGTGGGGCACTTTCAATAATCCCGAAATCATTGAGTTCTTCGATGACCTTTTGAATCGCCGTAAAACCAAATTCTCTATTGGCCATTTCACGTCCTCGAAACATCACCGTTACCTTCGTCTTGTTTCCCTCTTCGAGAAATCCTCGAATCTGACGAACTTTTGTTTCAAGATCATGTTTATCTGTGCGAGGCCGCAACTTAATTTCTTTGACCTGAGTCGACTTTTGATGTTGCTTGGTTCGGTGTTGCTTTTTACTCTGCTCATACTTGAATTTCCCAAAGTCCATGATCCGACACACGGGAGGCTCGGCTGTTGGTGCAACTTCCACCAAATCATAGCCAGACTCTTTCGCCTGCCGAACGGCATCAGGTGTCTTCATCACCCCAAGTTGTTCCCCCTCAGCTCCGATAACGCGAACTTCTGGGACACGTATGAGATGATTAATACGCTGTTTAACGACTTGAGGTCGGCTCATACTGGACGAGAGGAATCACAGGACAGTACAGACGGGATTTCGTTTCGAATAATCGTAAGAACCTCCTCTACCGACATTGTTCCTAAACTCTTCCCATTTCGTTTTCTTACCGATACGGTGCCGCTTTGATTTTCACGATCACCGACAACCAGCATATAGGGAACCTTCTCTTTTTCAGCTTCACGGATTTTAAGACCTATTTTCTCATTCCGCAAGTCTAATTCGGCCCGACAGCCCTCTTTAAGCAATTTATTCAGCACAGAAGTCCCATATTCTTGTTGTTTATCTGAAATTGGGAGGACTTTAGCCTGTACGGGAGACAGCCAAGTGGGAAAAGCCCCTCCATAATGTTCTAATAATATTCCAAAGAAACGTTCAATCGAACCCATCAGCGCGCGATGAATCATGATGGGTTGATGAGATTTTCCATCCTCTGCAATATACGAGAGCTCAAATCGGTTGGGATTATTAAAGTCAACCTGAACCGTCGAGCATTGCCATGAGCGTCCTAACGCATCTTTGATTTTGACATCAATTTTCGGGCCATAAAAGACGCCTTCCCCTGGATCAACTTTATAGGCAAATTGTCCATCGGTTAAAGCCTTTTCTAATGCCTGTGTCGCTTGTTCCCATTGCTCTGTAGAGCCAACCGACTTTTCAGGACGCGTTGAAAGGTACATTTCACATTCGTGAAAGCCAAATGTTTGAAGGACAAAAATGATAAACTCCAACACTTTACTCACTTCTGCAGCCAGTTGATCGGGTCGGCAAAACAAATGCGCGTCATCTTGCGTAAAGCCACGAACTCGCATTAATCCGTGAAGAACACCAGAGCGCTCATAGCGATAGACCGTACCCAATTCACCGTATCGAAGCGGTAGTTCACGATAACTCCGGAGATGCGATTTATACACCATAATGTGGAATGGGCAATTCATCGGCTTGAGTTGATACTCGCTAGACTCAACCGGCATGGATGCGTACATATTCTCTCGGTAATAATCCAGATGCCCACTCGTTTTCCATAAATCTAAACGAGCCACATGGGGAGAATACACCAGATCATAGCCATGTTTGACATGCTGCTCTCGCCAAAAATTTTCAATGAGGAGTCGAATCAGCGAACCTTTGGGATGCCATAATATAAGTCCTGGCCCGGTTTCGTCCTGAATACTAAAGAGATCAAGCTCTTTCCCTAACTTTCGATGATCGCGCTTTTTAATTTCTTCTAAATTGGCTAAATGCTTATCCAACGATTCCTGTGTCGGGAAAGATGTCCCATAAATTCGTTGAAGCATGGGGTTTCGTTCGTCCCCCCGCCAATAGGCACCAGCACTCGTCAGGAGCTTAAAGGCTGTAATATGTCCGGTAGAGGGAATATGCGGTCCACGACAGAGATCGACAAACTCGCCTTGCGTATAGGCGGAAACCGGTTCATGGTCCGGAAATCCTTCGATAATTTCAACTTTGTAGGCTTCACCCCGTGCTTTGAAGAACTCAATGGCCTCTTGCTTGGTAAACTCCTGCCTCGTAATCGTCAGATCACGCTTAATAATCTCAGTCGCGCGGGCCTCGATAAGCTCCAAATCATCTGGAGTGAACGGTCGCTCAAAGGCAAAATCATAGAAAAAACCTTCTTCAATAGCCGGCCCAATGGTTATTTGTACAGAGGGGAAACATTCTTTCACGGCTTGCGCCATAATATGGGTGCTGCTATGGCGATACACTTCCTTGCCCTCGTCTGAATCGAATGTCAGAGGCTCTAGGACACTATCGTGATGAAGCGTGGCTCTCAAATCTCTGGGGATACCATCGACCTTTACAGCAATGGTTCCTTCCAGCCAGTTCCCCTTCGATCGTTCAAGAACTTCTCCTGCAGTCACTCCTGCGGGAAACTCCTGACTCGTGCCATCAGGGAAAGATAGGTGTATAGAAGATTTTTGGTCAGTTGACATGTCGATCATTTGCCCTCGTTGAGGGCGTACAGCCATGTAAATACAGAGCACGAAATAAAAAAGACACCACAGCGCTGGCTTACGGTGCCTTAGAAAGAAAAAGTGGTAGGCGCGGGCGGTATTGAACCGCCGACCTCTACCGTGTCAAGGTAGCGCTCTCCCCCTGAGCTACGCGCCTATGTACCCTTGACCCATGCTAGTCGACCACTCAGAGGTTGTCAAGAAGCAACGTTCAAGTATGTGACTTGGTGATGGTCAGCGTCTAAACACTGTCGTTGGACGACTTAGATAAGCAGGTTTTTTTTCGCTCGCTGACTCTTACAGCCTTCAACCGAAATATTGAATTCTCCAATTTTCTTCCGTAACGTATTCCGGTTCACACCCAGTAAACGAGCGGCTTGCATTTGATTACCATTGGTTTCTTGAAGAGCCAGTTCTATTAACGGCCGTTCGACAGCTCGAATGAACGTGGGATAGAGATCTTGGGCCGATCCAAGTTTCATTGCACGGACAAACTCTCCAAATTGCGCTTCAACATAGTCGACAAAACTCAATTTTGTTCTCGTCGGTTTTGATGATTTTTCTTGTCCAGATCCCACCCATTGAACAAACTGGTTCAGAGAGTCTATAGAAGGCAGCGGTCCCGCAAAAATAAATGTCTTTGAGAAATCAATAGACTCACCAAGGTCTTGCAAGACTTCTTGCTTGGATCCATTACATTCAAGAAACACCCCTTTATAATCTTCCGAAGACATGGCTTTATGCAATGCTTGATAATCCTTGACAAGCGTGATGGTATCCTCGTGCCCCCCTGATTTAACTTGGGTCGCAATTTTGGAATCTTCGGTCAGCACAACAACGCGAACCTGTGATGAACGACTGGACATGGAGAAAGAATGAAAAAGGGTGAATGAAATGGAAAATGAAAAAGAGAACGATTATCTCGTATGGTATTTTTAAATGTCAATCGTGGGGAAAAAACGTATCTCGTCGTTATAGCCATCTCACAAAACATATGACTTCTGCAGTGGAACAACTCGCGTAGTTTCTTTGTATCATCCTAGACTAGCAATACATTGAGATTCGTTATAGCCTCTCGTATTTCGTGAGAAACGTGTTCTGTCTTTTCTCCACCAAATACGAGCAGCACGCAACAAGCCTGGGCAGTGCGTCTTTTTCAGAATCCTGCTACATCAATCCAAGCATTGGACAAAATATTTTGAGCATGATGAAGATGAGAACTCCGCCTAAAACATCCAGGATGACTCCGGCTCGTACCATGCTCGTGACCGGCACGAGACCTGTACCATAGACAATGGCATTCGGCGGCGTCGACACCGGCAGAACAAAGGCAAGACTCGCCCCCATACAGGCTCCCAATGTTGGGGGAATGGGAGACATGTCAGCAGCTTGGGCAATTGCAATCACCACGGGAATAAGCATGCTGGCCGCCGCCGTATTTGAAGCGAGTTCGGTCAACACAATCGCGGTCATGATCGACATGGCCGTTAACCCCCACACGGATTGAACGCCAAAGAGCCCGACCAATCCTTCCCCAATAGTGTGAGCTAGTTGGGTTTCAACCATTAAATGGCCAAACGCAATCCCTCCTCCAAATAACAAAATGGTTCCCCAGTTAATATTGGCCGCTTGCTTCCACGACAGCGTAAACAGTCCTTGAGAAAAATTTATTGGAAGAAAAAATAAGAGTCCTGCGACAACAATCGGAACAAGTTCTTTCGGTAAATGCTGACTCAACCACATCACGAGGCTATGATCCGCTCCTAACCATGCGGACAGCAGACCAGGAACAATCCATAAACACACGGCCAGCGAAAACGCCATACAGGCATGGCGCTCACCAATGCTCCACGGCCCCAGATTGGAACGCTGTGCGTTCAAGGTGTCAAGAAAATTCGGAATGACGGGTGGTGGTGGATGAAGCTTGAGCAGAACCACACTGGTCATCGCTAACATGACCATCGCCAATGGAAAACCAATCATCAACCATGTCAGAAAAGAAATAGAGATATGAGCCTGTTCAGCCAGTAGGCCGACACCGATTAAATTTGGAGGCGTCCCAATTATCGTGGCGACCCCTCCCACACCCGCGCCATAAGCAACAAACAGCAAAAAACCCGTTTTGTATCCTCCTGCTTGCTGCTCCGTTCCATGCATCGTGGTCAGCACGCCTAATGCTATTGGTAACATCAATGCCGTCGCAGCCGTATTGCTAATCCACATGGAAAGGATCGCAACGGTAATACCCATGACCACAAAGACGCGAACCGGGTGAGCACCAACCCATTTCTGCGAGAGAAACCAAAGACCAAACCGTTTATCAAGTCCATGCACCACGAGAGCTTCAGCGAGGAAAAAACTTCCGATAAAAAGGAAGATAATCGGGTGGGCATATGCTGAAAAGACGGTCTTCATGGACCCGAGGCCCATGACCACACACAGGCTCGTCCCAAGTAAGGCCGTCACGGGCAGGGGGATTGGTTCGGTGATCCAATAGGTCACCACCCAACTCAATATAGCCGCCAAGGTTCTGGCAGATGGACTCAATGAAGCCGGGAGTAAGAAATAGAGGATGGTCGCGACAAGTGGGCCAACAAAAAGGCCAATGTGAGCCTTCCGAGAATACCCCATTTTTCCTCCTAGGATTTCCCAAAATTAGCAGGTATCATAGGGTTATCGCATAATTTGGAGAATGATGCATCCTAAAATTCAATCATTAGAGGCGCTACTCAACATTGTCCGCTCTCAACGTTACGCTAATAAGCAATTGGTCTTTACCAATGGGTGCTTCGATCTTCTACATGTTGGACACGTCCGGTACTTAGATCAAGCCAGACAGTTGGGCGACCTGCTCATTATCGGGTTGAATAGTGATCGTTCGGTGCGAAGTTTGGGAAAAGGCATGGATCGCCCGATTGTGCAGGAACAGGAACGAGCGGAAGTCCTCGCGGCCTTAGCCTGCGTGGATTTTGTGACGATATTCGATGAGCCTCACCCGCTCACAGTGATTCAAACACTTCATCCACATGTATTGGTCAAGGGTGGAGACTGGCTGCCTGAGCAGATTATTGGCCGTGAGTTTGTAGAGGATCATGGAGGAACGGTCGTTTCAATCCCGTTGGTTCCTCATATTTCGACCACGCACATCGTCGAACGGATCCGCTCGATGCATTCGACTTCAACACAGGAAAGCGCGTATGGTGAGGCCCTTGAATAGTTGTGGCCGTACTGGGCCAGCAATCTTCATGTAATTCGTAACGTCAACCAAGTACCCGCTACAATGCTCAGCACATCCGCGTGGTAAGGCCAAAACCGTCTCACGTAATTGTCAGACGTATTCCGAGACGCTACAAAGTACCCATTTATACTCGACCAATAACAAGCTAGAGCAACACGAAACTTTCACCGAAAGTCTTTCAGCTCAATCGTGGAGATCGCTGAACACAACAATCATCTCTCACACGATTGCTCAACACACTCGCAGGAGAATTTTCACTCGATATGAAGCTCGCATCGTCTTTTCTTACGCCACTTGGCGAAATATTATCCTCTATTCCTGTCCCAGGCGTTCAGGCTCATGCAAAAACCTGCGTGACAAGTTCCGTCTCCTCTTCGCACGCGCTTGCACTCTTAGGGTTCTGTCAAAGCCAAGGCGCCAAGTTCACGACATCTTCTGACACATCAACACACGGCCAACCCGCAGACCAGTCCTGGCTTATCATCACTGAGTCCGAACTGAATGCCACACAACTATTCCAAGATCTCCAATTTTACTATTCCGTATTTGGCAAACCGCAGGAACATCTGGTTCATTTTCCGCAATGGGCCAGCTTGCCCTATCAATCCTCGCTTCCACCAACTGACGTCATCGCTCAACGAGCCTGCGCATTGCATCGACTAACAACTGGAAAACCGACCATTCTTATCACGTCCATCTTAGCGATATTACAAAAGGTGCTTCCGCAAGACGCGTTTTTTGATGCCTGTTTTTCGCTTGACCTGGGACACGTCTATGAACACGAACCGTTGATCAAGAAACTCTTGCGTCTTGGGTATCGTCGAGTCTCAATCGTGGAGATTCCTGGAGAATTTAGTGTGCGCGGCGGCATTATGGATATTTTCTCTACCGCCTTCGAACACCCGCTTCGAGTTGAGTTTTTAGGGGACACGATCGAATCGCTTCGTGTGTTTGATCCATCAACCCAGGAATCGATCCAGAAGCTTTCTGAAGCGTGGATTCTTCCAGTTCGAGAATATCTTGTCACTGAAGACCAACACGAACAAGCCGGACATTCGCTATCGTCCGATGCCGAATGGTATGCCCCAAACCTCTATGGCACCATGGAATCCATCGCAGACTACTTTCAAGCTCCCCCGCATGTTGTGCTCCATCATCCTCTCGGACTCAATCAAGCCGCGTCAACATATTGGAATGAAATATTAGACATCTGGGACCAACAAGAATCGTCTGCCCAAAGCCCAGGAAAGACGCCCTATCCTGAACCTGACCGTTTATACCACCTCTATGACGACATTCTTACCACCATTCACGCTTGGCCAACGCTCGGCATTGATTCCATTGCACCAGCCCAATCGGAAGACTGGCAACATGTTGTTCCATTCCCTGCGTTATCCGCTGCGAGTTTAGGGCTTGGACTCAGGGGAGTTCCGTTAAAAGATAACTTGGCAAAACTGGAGCAACTGCGCAGCCAAGGCCCAGTCTTCCTCATCGCTCGCAGCACAGGCCAAGTCGAACGTCTCTTAGGGTTGTTATCCGAACAAGGCTATCCGGCCTCAGCGTGGGACCCTGCGCTACACACCACCCGGATCGCAGAAGATCGATTCCCATTTTATTGCCTTCAGGGGGAACTCTCGTCTGGACTCATTACTCATGAAGGTCGCCTGGCCTTTATTACCGAAGAAGAACTCTTTGGAAAGGGCATACGCCATCGTCCGCAACCCAAAACGCACACGGCCAAATTTCTCTCGTCGTTGGATGATCTGCAAGAAGGTGATCTTGTGGTCCATGTCCATCATGGCATTAGTCGCTATCAGGGCCTGCGTCGTCTATCAGTCCAGGATTCTGAAAGTGATTATCTTTTATTGCAATTTGCGGGAACCGACACTCTGTATGTTCCACTTGAGCGACTCTCTGAAATTCAACCCTACCATGGAGTGGACCAACGCACTCCCAAACTCGATAAGCTGGGCGGAACCAGTTGGGCCAGGACGAAAGCCAAGGTTAAAAAGAGCATTGAAGATATGGCTGAAGAACTCGTCGCACTCTATGCCAATCGCGAAATAGCCCGAAGAACCGCCTATACCCCGGATACGATGTTAACCCACGAATTCGAAGCGGCATTCGATTATGAAGAAACCCCCGGTCAACTCAAAGCGATTGAAGATATTTATCGAGATATGGAATCGCCCAAACCCATGGATCGGCTCGTGTGTGGAGATGTGGGATATGGGAAAACAGAAGTCGCGATGCGGGCGGCATTCAAAGCGGTTCAGAACAACCGGCAGGTGGCCGTCTTAGTCCCTACGACGTTACTGGCCCAACAACATTTTGAGACATTCTCCTTACGATTTGCTCCGTTTCCCGTCAGAGTCGGCATGCTCACCCGGTTTCAAAGTCCAGCCGAATGTAAGGTCGTTCTACGAGATATTGCCGCGGGCACATTGGATATTATTATTGGAACCCATCGTCTATTAACCAAAGACGTGAATTTTAAAAATTTGGGAATTGTCATTACCGATGAAGAGCAATGGTTCGGCGTTCGCCACAAAGAACGACTCAAGCAACTCCGGACTCAAGTCGATGTCTTGACGCTCTCAGCCACGCCCATTCCACGAACACTTCAAATGGCGCTTTCCGGCGTTCGAGACCTTTCCGTCATTGAAAGTCCGCCAACTGGGCGTTTAGCCATTCAAACTCAAGTCTTACGATTTGACGGTAACGTCATTCGAGAAGCGATTCATCGTGAACTTGGACGAGGAGGGCAGGTCTTTTATCTTCATAACCGCATTGAAACCATGGAACGTACAGGCACGTGGCTTCACCAGCTTATCCCTGAGGCACGCGTGGTGATCGCACATGGGCAAATGGACGAACGGATACTCGAAAGCGTCATGCTCAAATTTTTTCACCATGAGGCCGATGTCTTGATCGCCACTGCCATCATTCAGTCCGGCCTGGATATTCCCAATGCCAATACAATTCTGATTGATCGAGCGGATTTATTTGGCCTAGCCCAGCTGTATCAACTGCGTGGCCGGGTCGGACGGGGAGGACAACAGGCCCATGCCTACTTCTTTGTCCCAAATGAAGAAACGTTGAGCACAGATGCACAAAAACGGCTCAATGCGATTCAGGAATTTACGGAACTGGGATCGGGTTTTCGAATTGCCGCAGCCGATATGGAAATACGAGGCGCTGGTAACTTGTTAGGAAAACAGCAGTCGGGCAATATCGCGGTAATCGGGCTCGACTTATATTTACACATGGTCGAGCAGGCTGTTCAGCAACTCAGAGGGCAAGTCGTCGAAGAAGTTCCGGAACCCACACTTCACCTTCATATCTCTGCATTTATTCCGGAAGACTACGTTGAAGATACCCATCAACGATTAAGTCTGTACAAACGACTGTCCGGTAGTGAGCAAATTGGAGATCTCGCCCTGCTGCATGGGGAAACCCAGGATCGCTATGGTCCACTCCCTGCGCCCGTAGAACGCCTCTATGAGGTCATGCAAATTAAACTCCTGGCAAAAGCCTTAAAGCTGGAATCAGTAGACATCCAAGGCCATTCTCTCATTATTGCCTTTCATGAAGTGGCCAAACTACCAGAGGACGGCATTCAGTGGCTGTTGGATCGGTGTCAGGGAGCCATTCAATTTCTTTCGCCCCTTGTCTTTCAACGGGATATGCCGTCTGAAGAGTGGGACGTTCTCTACCCGGAACTCAACACGATCTTACAGGGACTTCATCGCTATAGCCGGACGCAGGTAGAAGAGCGGACATCTTGAAAGTATTCGGAGTAATCCGGTAATTCTAGTATACGCTTTATACAGAGGATTGTTCACATCATGCACTTCCGCGTATTTCTAACAACCGCATTGTGCTTTAGCTTCCTCACATTAGCCATGTCGCCTTGGCTCATGGCCTACCATGATCGAATCGCGGCCATTGTCAATAAGGAAGTCATCACCTTGTCTGAGCTCAAAGAAGAGGTTCGTGACGAGCACATTCGTATGAAAGCTCGATACAGTGGAGAGCAACTCAGACAACGGATGGCCAATAAAGAATTTGATGTGTTAAATGCACTGATTGAGGAACGGCTGCAGCTCCAAGAAGCTCGGGCCAAAGGGTTTACGGTCACTGATGAGGAAGTAGAAAAAGCCATTCAACAGTCCAACCCCCAAGATCAACAACTCGATCCGACCGCTGAAGCGCAACTGGCCAAACAGTTGAGAAAACGAATCCTTCTGGAGAGAATACGGGCGTTTGAAGTCCAACGGATTGTGACCATATCCGATTCCGAAATTTCCCAGTATTACAAAGAGCATCAACAACAGTTTATGATTTCCCGACTCTACCGGTTACGTCAAATTCTGTTCGTTGCGAACTCTGAAGAAGAGCGCATACACAAGCAGGCGCAATCTCGATCAGTCTCGCGACGCCTGCAAACAGGAGAAAGTTTTCGGGAACTGGCCTTGCAATATTCCGCTGGCCCTGAAGCTGGAGATGGCGGGGAACTTGGACTCGTTCACCACAGTGAACTCCTTGCCCCCATTGCGGAAGCACTTCTATCAATGAAACCTGGAGAGGTCAGTACACCAATTGAAACGACACTTGGATTTCATATCATTGCCTTAGATGAAACCACGCCACAATCTCCCAAACCTTTCGAAGAGGTGGAAGCACAGATCAAAGCACGTCTCGTTCAGGAACGTTCAGAACAAGTTTTTCAACGCTGGCTCGCGGACCTCAAACAAAAAGCCTTTATTCAGATCAAATATTCTCCGTTAACAAATTCTTAACCGCACGAAAGACATCTAGCCGACCCTCATGTGTGTACGACGAGTACGGCAACAATTCCGTACTGTCAGGGAGAGATAATCCTTCTCGAAGTTGCTTGAGGTAGGCCTGACGCTTTCCAGACTTCACTTTATCAACTTTGGTCGCCACCACAACTATGGGATAGGGCAAAGTCTTTAACCATTGCATTAACTCGACATCGGAACGCTCAACCCGTCGAATATCAATAAAAATCACGACGCCACATAAAGTCTCTCGTGACGTCAAGTACGTGTCCACCATAGGACCCCATTCTTTGCGAACCGATTGCGGAACTTTGGCATACCCATATCCAGGAAGATCGACCATGTGAAACCGCTCTACCTGGGAGTCCGCCACGGCTATACGAAAAAAATTAATCATTTGGGTTTTCCCAGGAGTTTTTCCGACCTTCGCTAAGCCTTTCCGGTTGAGCAAGGAATTCAATGCCGATGACTTCCCGACATTTGAACGTCCTAACAAGGCAATTTCACGCAATCGTTCAGTGGGATATTGATCTGCCACCAAACAACTTTTAACAAACTCAGCCGATCGAATTTTCATCTGCAGCCGTCTCGATACCTATCCATATGGGGCATTCCGTTGGAAAATAGTTCCATTTTCTTCTACAAGATACGCTTCACGAGCGATGAGAGACGAGTGTCTCAACTCCTCGAGGACTTCATGGCTCGTTGAATTTCACGACTCGCCTCCCGTTTTTTAACTGTTTCCCGACGATCATAGTGTTTTTTCCCTCGAGCCAAGGCCAATTCCACTTTGGCGAGGCCTCTCGGGTTAAAATACATGCGAAGCGGGATTAACGTGAGACCAGCCTGCTGAACTTTTCCATGGATTTTCTGAATCTCTTTTTGATGCAGTAACAACTTCCGTGGCCGAATGGGTTCATGATTCATCTGATTGCCGTGACTATAGCCCCCGATGTGACACTGATGAAGGATGACTTGGCCAGCATCAACCGACGCATAACTCTCTCGTAAATTCACCTTTCCTTCACGAAGAGACTTCACTTCTGTCCCAACCAGGACGATGCCAGCTTCAAGTTTTTGTTCAATCGCATAGTCGTAGAACGCTTTCCGATTGGTCCCGATGATATGTTCTGATGTGGCTTTCGTCATGGAATGATGGAATGCCCTTTCCGCTCACCTCTTGGAGGCACATGCAAACTCGACTGCCTCAGAGAGTTTCGTTATAGTAAAACCATGAGTTCATTTTCCTCGACAGGATCTCTTTTGCCTCAGTTTGCCAAATCCTTCGGGTTCGATATTAAAATTCTGGAAGCCAGACTCCAGGCCAATTGGGCTCACATTGTTGGGGAAAGCCTAGCCTCACACACTCGACCAGACTCAATCAAGTTTCGAAAATTATTTCTCGTAGCCGAAAATTCAGCTTGGCTTCAACAATTAGTCTTTTTGAAGCCCATGGTTTTGGAAAAACTCAATACGTTTGCTAGAGAGGCCCAAGTAACAGATATTGTCTTGCGTATTGGCGACATCCAATCCGCGACACTCACAAGTAGACACACATTGCATCCCACAAACGTTTCGGTTAACCCTACAGGAGCAGCGTTGGAATTAGCGAACTCATGGACCGTCGGCATTAAAGAACCTGGTCTGCGATCCATACTCGTGACTGTGATCGCCAAAAGTCTCTCGCTCGACGCCCGCCCGCCTCGATCTCACGCATAGCCTCAGCCTTAGTCTGTCAGCACCTCGCGCGCCCTCTGAGCTTTTTCCTGAAAAAGCCAGTCGACGTCACTATTCGATTGTCCAACACGTTGACCACCCACTGGTCCCAACCAGCCGGCGACCTGTTTGAGATCAAACACCATTCCGCCTCGCACCATAGACTCAAACGTCTCTTTATACGCAAGCTCTTCTTTCTCGTCTGACTCTGCAAGATACCGCTGAAGCTTCTCAGGCTCAGCCCACTCATGGTCAGAGAACACATAGATCGTCATCTGTTGATAACGACCTTCCGGATCTTCCGGTGTGGTAGGCCGGATCTTCAACGAGCTGAAGTTCCGAGTGGCTTGTCCGATAGAACGAAACCGTTCAAGCAGCGTTCGAATTTCCGGATCGCTGGTCCAAGGCGGCGTATGGATAGACACCATCGACTCTTCTTGAGCCCCAACGCTGTAAGGTGGAATCGTGCGATCAGGGCGAGAGAGGAACATGCCAATACCAATCATCAGAAACCCGCCAATGAACACGCCTAGCCCGAGTTTCACCAATGTATCCAGCGGCTTTTTCTGAGAGCTTTTTGACTTCATTGTTGATGACACACAGCAGCAACCGCTCTTCCCTCACTCATCCCGTCATAGAGATCCTTTGCTCAGGACGAGGTATCAGATAAGCATATACCTCACGAAATGCTTGGGAGGGAAGTTATGACGACACGGTTGGCGCAATAATTCGAAATCTCACTTCATCGGTGTGCGTATTAGCGGAAATTTCCTCTCCCACATACAGACCACAACGGTACAAACCTGAAGTCCAGTCAGCCTCTGGCTTGCTTAAGACAAAATATCCAGACTGCTCATTCATCGATATAATCACCTGATCCTGGGCGGCGGCACGTTGCGATTTTGTCATATGAGCTGTTTCCAGAAAGCATTCTACAGTGAGCGGCATTTCATCAAAAGAAGCTGAGAGGAGTTCAAATACCAAGAAAATTTCCGGCTGGGTTGAAGGGAACGTGTCTCCTGGATCAATGGGTATAAATTCATGATTGCCAATTGGCAGATTATCCCGCAAGACATCCTTGGCAGGAATCACATAACGGAATGTACCGAAATCTGCATCCCTGCCCATCAGCAATGCTCTCCGGTACAAAGGATCTTGGGGCTTGAGTTTCTCAGTAGCCACTTTCTCATACACCTCTTCCTCATTTAGAACCGATGGCTTCGAAGGGGGGATGGCTTGGGTGGGTTCTTGAGCCTGTGGATGTTCGGCCTCGGGAACATATGGGCGGACTTTTTCTATCCAACTCGCCAATTTCTCCTTACTCAGCACTCGTATGCCCGGTTTGATGGCAACGTCTTTGTTGCTTTCCTCAAACTCAACGGCCGTTTCGTACAATATCTGAAAATGATCTAACGCCTCAGCCCAGCGTTCCAAGGCTGCCTTGGATTGTCCTAACCGAAAAAATGTATCAGCCAGCACTTCTTCTTTGAGGGTGAGCGTCAGCACTTTTTCCAAAACTGGAATAGCCTCTTCATACCGCTCCAGTTCCATCAGCGTGATACCTAAATTATGGGTCGCGGCAAAATCACTGGGATTCAGCACGATAATTCTCTGTAGGATAGGTTCGGCTTCCCGGTAGCGACCAGCACTATATAACCTCCAGCCTTCTGCACGAATAGAGGCCCATTCTTTTTGATCTGCAGCCGTCTTCCCAGGACTGAAGATGGGTTGAAAACGCCGACCCCGTTCTTTCGTCGCGCCGTAGACGACAGATAACAAACTATGAGCGGCAGCCTCCTCCGGGGAACCGGGAGCGACCATAGTGAGGACATGCTTAACATCGTCACGTGCCCCGCGACCATCGAGAACATCAAAGCGTGCTCGCGCCATAGCCAACCACCATCCAGGAAAATTCGGTGCTAACGCCACTGCCTTTTGATACCACTCCAGCGACTCTTCGAGACGATCGAGTATTCGAAGATCATGGGCCATCCGTAAAGGCACGAGTGGGTTATCCGAATCCAGCTCGGCAATACGTTTAAACTCATCGATCGCCTCTTCTTCCTTTCCCGAGCGATAGAGAACACTCCATTTGGCCCAGCGAATATCCAGGGCTTCAGGTGTTCTCTGGAGAATGGCGTCATATGCCTCAACCGCCTCCTGATCC
The DNA here is from genome assembly GCF_965152605.1 of Nitrospira sp. M1. Taxonomy (NCBI): domain Bacteria; kingdom Pseudomonadati; phylum Nitrospirota; class Nitrospiria; order Nitrospirales; family Nitrospiraceae; genus Nitrospira; species Nitrospira sp. M1. The sequence continues at coordinate 26,305 of NZ_OZ224217.1, read as the reverse complement.
TGTCGAGTGGTGGCAAGAATATCGCCGTGGAGTTTTTCCAAATTCAAGGCGTTCGAATGCTCTTGAATGCCCTGAGTCAGAATTTCCAGCGCAACCGCGCTATTCCCGCCCACCCAGGCGTCTTTCGCCTGTTGGACAATCACTTCCGTTCGCAAGGGTGACGGATCTTCTGCCAAAACGACGTCATTCATGGGCAGAGCGAGAGAAAGAATCACGGAGACCGACGTTCCAACTCTCCCCCAACCTTTCGGCCAGACAAAAGTCCGTTGGAATGACGTCTTCTGGGTCTTTGCAGTCTGAGGCACGACAATGTTCCTGAAAGGTAAATAGTGGGTCATATGTCAAGGTAATCCTTCACGCATGAAACAACTATCCCAATACATTCATTGAATCCTCACTCACAACACGCAATATTCTTTCGTCTCAATTAGAGGTTGATGAACCCTTTGTTGAAAAATAAGCCACGGTTAATATCTCCGAGACTCACCATGCCCTCAAGCTTTCCATTCTCTGTCACTGGAATACGTCGGAAATTTTTCAACCCCATGTAGGACGCGGCCTCTAAAATGGTCGTGGTTGGAGTGACGGTCAGCGGATTGCGGCTCATCACCGATTCAATATTCCGACGTAAGACTTCCGGATAGCCTTCTTCCATCTCCAAGAAATCGCGACTATGCACAGTGTCATGAATGTAGTCACCGAAGTTTGGAAACAGGGGAATCATGACATCTCGAAGCGCGACGAGTCCGATTAAGTTCTGCTCGTCGTCGATAATCGGAATGGCTCCGCAATGACGGCTCAGCATTTTAATAATAGCAGACCGGACAGAATCCGTGGTACGCGCAGTCACAACCCCTGTGGACATCACATCACAAACGAGCATGGCAACCTCCTTCGGTAAGAGGACGGTAGAATAGCTCTCAATTTATACAAGCAGACATCTCAGGCAAAGACCATCGCATTTCATATCACAATAGGAATGTATGAAAAATCCTCCAGAAACGAAGAAAACTCATCATGACATTCCTAAAATATGTTTATAGAAAGCCGATCCCAGGCTCATTTCCATTCATTTTTTCAAAATGGGGAATACTTTCTCCGTCGAGCCGGTCCACATTTCCCAAGGACTTTTGTGCCCATCACAAATGGCACTCTTTGCCCATCGACACATGACCCACGGTTCCATTATCGCCCCATTCAGGCTATTTCTGTTGATTCTATAGACACTGAAGTTGCGGCACAATACTTGAGAAAAGCTTAGAAGGGCCCCTCTGTAAACAAGTACGTTCTACGGGAAAGATATTAGAGACTGCGATGACCAACGCCTTCGGATTATGGGAATTCTTAAGCCGTGATGTCTCCTTTTTGGGCGGACCGCACAGCCCACTGCTGAGTTGGGTGGGCTCCTTTGGAATCCTACTCTTTTTTCTGTGGCACGTCCGTACATTGCGACAGGAAGTCACCTCTGTTCGACAAGGGTTTGAACGAGTACACCCCGTGCTACACGCGCTCATACACGAGCGCGGAAATGTCGATCGAGAACGATTTACTCAGGCCCAAGCAGGCTCATCTCCGCGTAACCCAAATCACAACCCGCATCAGCGTATCGATTGCAACGATTTGGACACACTTGATGCCGAAATGGAAAAAGAATCCATGTTTCAGGGGCTTTGGTCGCAATACCGAATGACCCTGATTCTGGAACGGGTGCCGTGGTTTATGGAACCCCGCATATTCAGTACAACTCGCGCCGAAAAAGTCTTTACCCAAGACGCCCTCATGGCGAATCGAATCAATCTGCCATTTTATAGCCAATTTCCTTCGTTGGTGACCGGCATGGGCCTCTTGATGACATTTATCGCCTTGTTTATCGGTTTGGGAAAGCTTCATGCGGATGGCAGTCAGATTGTCGGCATTCAGGGACTCATTAATGGATTGGCTGGAAAGTTCTTGACCTCCATCGTCGGCCTCATCGTAGCCAATCTGTTTACGTTCATTGAAAAGCCCATGGTGTCTCAACTCATGACTGCTCATCACGAATTTATCGGCCTCATCGACCAACTTTTTCCTCGCAAGACGATGGAACAAATGCTGGAACACCTGACCTCGATTCAAGGTGATCGAGAGGAAAAGCGCACACCAACAAATCATACGCACCAGGAAACTCTCAGTGGAATGAGCGCAAACGGGCTAGCTGGCCCAACAGCCAACCTCACGTCGAGCATACAGTCTTTGAAGAAATTACAAGAAGATGAGCATCGAGAAACACGAGAGGTTCTTTCGGATATTCCCCACGTGATACGACAAGAACTTGAGGCCCCACTTCGGGAACTCACCGATACCATCCATGACCTTACCAAGACGTTGAAAAACGCAAAAACATCTCTCAGAACAGTAGACCCTACGCTTCACCAGCGACCTCATACAGAGAAAACACCGCCCACTCCGGTAGAACCTACGCTTGCCCAACAGCCGCAAGCAGAAAGCACACCCCTCACATCCGTAGAACCTAGGACCGTCAATCGTTCACCCGTAAGAAAAAAATCTATCATGCCGCCGGAACTCATGCTTGACCGCCGTCCTCGCTTATGGAAAGTTCCATCATCGGACCTTCCGGCATCGTCTCAGATGGATCGTTTGAAAAAAACAAAGTTCTGGCCCAGATGGCCAAACTTCTCAAATTTAAAGCGAACAGGGTAAAAGACAGGATGGGGTACGGCACAAACAATTCCAATACCACGGTAGGCATTACCGATCTCATGACCTCGTTGGCCATGATTTTCATTTTGCTCTTTGCCGCCCTCATCACCCAAACAACATCCGAAGCACAATCTGAATTACAAGCAAACAAAGACAACGTGGGAATCGCGTTGCGTGATCACCTGGAACGCTTGGGACTTACGCTCGAAGCCGACCCACGTGACCCTCTCACGCTTCTGATCGTCGTTCCCGAAAATTTACTCACCTTCGAGTTTGGAAAAAGTACGTTGACTCCTAAAGCAGATAAATTTTTAGAAGAGGTGATTCCATTTTATGCGAGTGCCGTCTGCGGATCGTTGCGAGAGAAAATTGATTCTCTTGCCATTCAAGGACACACCGATGATCGCGGTGACGATGTCTATAATTTACAACTGAGCCAAGAACGATCACTCGCCGTGATGGTGAAGGGATTGGAAGTCATTCAGGCTCAAGAACCATCGGCCTATCAATGCTTCCAAGAAATGACCGTTGCTGCCGGTCGTGGCAGGCAAGATCTTATCTATGATCGATATAACATGGTCAATAGCCACAAGAGTCGCCGTGTCGTCTTTAAAATCCGACTCCGATCGACTGAGCAACGTCATCCTGCCGAACGAACTGCCAAGATTCTTACTTCCATGTAACGTTCTTCAAATATTCTCCAATAGATCCCATACTTTAGCTAATTCGTAAATTTTTCATTAAAATCAATATATTACATTAATAGTACTATTTCAAACAGTATATTATTATATATAAATTATATTGTTTACAGTAATTATTATTATTTATTTTCTATTGTTTGCAGTATATATTTAGTAAATGAGGAAGAAAATTCTCACGATCGTTGATGATATTGCTTTATCAAAATTGCAGGTCGATTCATTAGAGGGATCTGACTTCACACACAAAGACTGGATACGGCTTATTCGCACCTATCTGCGAATGACTCAGGCTGAACTCGCAAAACGCGCAAATATTACTCAAGCCAACCTCGTGGCCATTGAGTCAGGAAAAGCTGAGCCACGAGTGAGCACGCTTCGGCGCATCTACACGGGGCTATCCTGTAATCTGCGCTTTGAGCCACATCCACGAAAACCTCTAGAGGAGATATTGCGTGGCCGTGCCCGTGTAATCGCACTCCAAAGATTGAAGAAGACGATGGGGACGATGGCGCTCGAGGAACAGGCGGCAGATAAAGAAACGTTCAAGAAGCTTCTTGAAAAAAGAACGGATGACATACTCAGCGATCCACGAGAACGTCTATGGCGCAAGAGCGATGATGGATGAGTGATTCACAACCAATTGGTACAACTCCAGGAGGAGACACCTCAGGTCTCATTCTCGAATATCTGACAACCTCAACTGCTCGAAATGCAGCTGAAGCCGAAGCAATCAGTCGCGCCTATGATAAACATATTTTTCGTGCACGACGGAAAAAACGTGGAGCAGAATGGCTCACAGACGACTTTATCCGCAAAGTGCATTTCGACATGTTCGGGGCAATCTGGGAGTGGGGCGGGAAATATCGCAAGACGAGATTAAATGTTGGCATCGAACCACTAGCCATTCGAGAACAGATACGACTCCTCTCTGGAGATTTTCTTTCCTGGGATGACAGCAATTCGACCATGCCGGAAGTAGAAGTAGCGGCACGCCTTCAACACCGACTCACCAAAATACATCCGTTCATAAACGGGAACGGACGACATGCACGACTTATCACTGATATTTTCTTCTACTCCTGTCAGCGCCGTTTACCACAGTGGCCGCAAATTCAATTGCTATTGCATGGGAACGATGTTCGAGAGCGATATATTGCTGCGATGAAAAAGGCAGATGAAGACGACCTTACGGCATTGAAGACGTGTATTGAAGAGTGTGTTAGCGAATCCAGCTAGAACCGGTGTTCAGTCACACCTTTTTCTTTTATGCAGGAATCCAGAAAAATTACTCGCGTTCTTTTTTCGGATAATCAAAATCCAGCAATTCTGTGCTCCCGCGAGCAATATCATTCCAGGAATCTATTGAGCATTGCAGCACAGCCATGCTGCACGGGACCATGTTCGGGATAGCAGATTGTGCCAGAGATTTCACGAGTTGGGTCAGCGTGGGATTGTGTCCAACAAGCAAAACGCAAGCTACGTCATCATCCACACTATGGATAACCGACAGCAAATCCTCCAGCTCAGCCTCGTAGACTCGTTCTTCAAACAGAATGTCTGCTTCGGGATACTCAATCTTCGTCGCAAGAATTTTCGCCGTTGTCTTGGCGCGAGCAGCATGACTTGAGATCATGACTTCTGGCTTAAGGCGTTGTCTCAAACGCACGCCCATTCGAGATGCCTCGGCTATTCCATTCTGACTTAATTGGCGACTGAGGTCAGAGCGGCTCAGACTCTCAGCCGAAGCTTCTGCGTGGCGAACAAGGTACAGAGTTTTCATATGAATTCTCCAACAACATGTCGAATCGTTTTCTCAAGAGCCACGCAAGCCATGACATGCGAATAAATCTCTACCATACCTTAAGACCGTTCTCGGTCATAGGCTTATTAGATGGTAAGCGAAATCACGACCCCTCTCGTACAAGATAAGGGGGCTGTGAAAAAATGGAAAGTGGCCCTTTCGAATCCTCAGGTCCTCATAGATATTCTAACCACCATTCAACCAGGACCCGTCATGATTTAGACACATTCTTCACTTTTTGATACACCTTGAGACATGGCCGGTAATTGGGAACAAAGGCTTTCTTTCACTCCCCCATCCTGTTTCTTTCAATAAATCAATTAGTTGCGAATTTTAGCTTGAACGATTCGAGACGAATGGCTAAATGGCACTAAGGTTGCTCTCTTAAGTATCAACAGAATGAGGACGACGAAGAGGGAGTGAGGAAACCATCAATGGAATGGGTTCTAGTGATCATCGGAACGCTGACAGTTTTTGGGGAAGTCCGCACATTTTTGGGTTACGAACAAAAGGAGGAATGTGATGCGACAACACAACCGACCCTTAACCTATGATGAAAAAAAGGCGGCAGAAGCAGCTTTCAAGGGATTACCATGCGACCCGAATTGGTCCCAAGCAGCACACACCGTCTATGCAGGCATTTCTTCGGCAATGGGGAACAAACAGCATGAGGTCTTCCAAGAAGACCAACTTTTGCTGACGACCGTCGCGTAGGAAATAGGTCCAAATTTCCAGCAGTTGCTGCGATTTATTTGCCGAAAATTACACTGCCTCATGGATCACCTGCTCAAGCTCTCTTGACTGCAACGCGACATTCGAGAGATCGAGCAGGGCTATTCCTCCGACCTTCCATCATGTTTTTTGTCGGCTCCTATACTCCCATGTACGTGCTTGGAGCCGCCCATCCTCATAAGACCACGACATAACAGACACTTGAGACCTGTATCGCACAGAATATCCGTCTCGTGACGGATGCCGAGGTCTTTCAAGAGATAATGCATCCTTATGGAGCCATCAATCGGCGAGATGCTCTCTCCACATTGCGGTCATGACGCACCACGGTCTCGAGCGTATTTTGAGTTTTGATCTAGGCTTCGACGATTATCCGAATAACCGATCGACTTTGAAAACCAACTCCCAACGCGCCAGCGTTACCAACAGCTCATTCACAATCTCTGAATAACAATCCACGACAGATGATTAACCGAAAATCATTGCTCATGCCAGCCGCTCATACTTCTTGAGTTACCCTGTTCTCTCTTGCTCGCTCTATTCGGTTCCTCTCTAAGCATTACTTCATTGGCACGCTCAGTTCGAGTTGTGAGCAAGGACTGAACAAGACTAAGATATCGAAAAATCAATGCTAGGTTATCGGGTACAAACCAAAGCGGCTCGTCTCTAGGGCCGTGGCATGTTGGTTGTGCCTGGCAGTAACAACGAATACGAGCATTCGTCATCATTTGAAGGAGAAGACTATGCCAAAAATTGTGCGTTTTCATGAAACAGGGGAAGCGGACGTACTGAAAATAGAAGATCTGCCTTTGACGGAACCTGGTAAAGGCGAAGTTCGGCTCAAAGTCGAAGCAATCGGCCTCAACCGGGCAGAGGTCATGTTTCGGAGAGGCCAGTACTTGGAAACACCTACCTTCCCTTCGCGACTTGGCTACGAAGCTGCCGGAACGGTGGATGCAGTGGGGCCTGACACGAGCGGCATCCGAGTAGGCGACCGCGTGAGTACGATACCCTCGTTTTCCGTTGGCCAATATGGCGTGTACGGCGAAAGTGCCATCGTTCCAGCCTACGCCGTCGCACACTATCCTGAGAGTTTATCGTCTAGTGAAGGCGCAGCCATCTGGATGCAATACATAACGGCCTACGGAGCCCTTTTCGAATATGGGAAATTGAATGAGAACGACACCGTCCTGATTACAGCCGCCAGTAGTAGTGTGGGCCTTGCGGCCATTCAAATCACCAAGTCGTCGGGAGCCACCGCCATAGCGACGACTCGAGGCTCCGATAAAAAAGCATTTCTCTTAGAGGCCGGAGCCGATCACGTGATTGTGACAGAGGAAGAAGATCTCGTGAAGCAAGTGAATACACTCACTTCAGGAAAAGGCTGTCGCATCGTGTTTGATCCTGTCGCTGGCCCCACACTGGAAAAACTTGCAGAGGCAACAGCCCAAGAGGGAATCATCTTTGAATATGGAGCTCTCTCTCCAAACCCCACCCCTTTCCCTCTCCTCTCATCGCTATCGAAAGGGTTATCGATACGAGGCTACACATTATTTGAAATTGTCACCAATCCCGAACGACTCACGCGGGGAAAACAACATATCTACCAGGGTCTCGAATCTGGAAAACTACAGCCAATCATTGATCGCACATTTCCATTAGACGAGATCGTAGAAGCCCACCGCTACATGGAAGGCAATCAGCAAAAAGGAAAAATCGTCGTCACAGTGTAAAGGAAATCTCTTTTGAGCTCCGTATATACGGAATTAAAGAGTAGCCTATAATATCAATATTCATGCCTGACCCTATATCCTATATCTATATAGGAATTGTGTCGGTCGGTCTTCTTTCATATGGGCTAGCGGGAGACGCTGGGGGTAATACCATGAAAACTTTATTTTCCAAAAATAATGGTTCCCTTTTCTTAGCAAGACCGAGCTTGTTTTAAAAAAGGCGGGTAACGAGAATTCCAACGGGCTCGTCACCAGATGGGTGGTGCCACCACGGGTATATTCATTCCTTTGCGGGTAACTCCCGAAAATTCTTGCTTAAAATAAAAATTTTATTGATAATGAATTTAATTTCTCGGAGAGCCTCAATGAGAAGAAAAGCCATTAGGGTTTTAGCGATTCTTTCGTCAATAGTATTTCTATTATTAATTTACATAAGACTTTTCTTTTCTCGTCTTTTTGGTCTGCGTAACCTATTTAGCCTGCGAATCAACAACGCGAAGCCAGACGATGACCATCGGCAGGTTCCTGAAAAAAATCTAAGAGTCTTAAAATTCGTATTTTTCGTCAGAGGGCTACTACATAGAAATGATATCCTTAAAGACGTTGCCAATAGGAACCTTCATGAGGGAGCTGAGGTAATAAAATCAAAATATGCGCCAGCTATGCCCAAGGAAATTGAACGCGTTGACTATAAGCATATCAAGGAGGATGAAAAGGGATTTTGCTCTGAATATTTCCCAAACCCTAGACCTCTCATTATTACGGGAGCAAACATTGACCTATCCTTATGGTCTCTTGAAAGGTTTTTTCGTGATTTAGGTCAGGTCGATGTTTTGTTTAACAATTACTCTAGGGGTTCGTATCTTCGAAGACCTCTCCTTGCCTTAAAGGATACGACAGAACATCTGTACGTACACAACTGCGAAAAACTGTGGTCACATAAACCGGGCCTTCTCGACTCGTTGAAGCTGGATGAGATAGGCAACTTTCTTAATCGAGAGTTTTTTTCGGCCCAAATGTTCATTGGGAACAATAACTTGTCAGGAACCTATCTCCATTGTGCCAATAATTTCAATATTTTCTATCAGCTGAACGGATCCAAAAAATGGGAGTTTATCAACCCCGAATACACTTTTTTTACATATCCCCTAGTCTCTGGGGACAATGGGTATTTTGGAAGCCTTTATGACTGGTCTTCTGAGTTTAATGAACTCAATCTACCTCTCTTCCAATACTGTCCACGTTATGTCTCTGAGATCCACGCTGGAGAATTACTCCTTAACCCTCCTTGGTGGTGGCATTCAGTGTCTTCGTTAACCAAGGAAACAATTTCTGTATCTACTAGATGGGGGCCGATTGCGTTCTCAACTCTGGTCGGAAACCGGTGGCTTTCGAGAGATATCCCGGATACAAACCATATGCTGACCAGCTTGCAACTTTTTTCTCCAGCCATACTGACGGGATTAACGGAATCGGTTGACTATCTATTTCAAAGAAAACTGGGAAACGCGATCAAGGGCCCGAGCTCAAGGATCATTAAAGATTGGACTGTGTTTGAAGAAAAATCTCACGACAAATTAGCTGAAGAGCTCATTAACGGTAACATCTATCGCGAGTGGGGCATTGATATAAAGAAGCCAAGACTGGGAGGGGAATTATCTTCTACGTAAAACCAGTATTTTAAAAAAATACTCTCTACAGTAGTACACAAAACGCATTTTCGCTTTTACCTCTTCTATGAGTCTCTTTTTCACGTAATTTATTTTCTTAAAGTAGTCTTGTCATCTTCCTCTCCCATCCAGCCAAGGTCTTGAGGGCAAATCTAGTTTTATGAGTATATAGCGAATCCTCATACATTTCAGTCGAACCACCCTGACTTTCCCTGCGGAATGAAGGACTTCAAGGCATCGAAGTTCAGGGAATCGGCTATAGCTCAGCGCGGTACAATGTTTCAAGCAGTGGAAGTTATAGCCGCACCTTTGAACTTTCGCTTGTACGACATGTGTAGTTGCGCTCTGTCCGTGCTGTCAATTCAGGAAAACGTTATGGAATTTCGCTATAATTGAAACGCCTATAAACCGCTACGCTACTTTTCCCCTGCATTCCGTTTGAACAACCGTACATAGGACTCAGAGAGAAACAGGCGGTTGCATTGATGACCATTGAGTTCCTCTATTGATTTGAGAAATCAGATCTTCTTATGTCAATTCGGCACCATCAAATTGATATCAGGTTTTTTAAATATAAATTATCATGCCTGACCCCATTTAATTCCAACATGAAATTCATCGGCTAAAGACGCGAATGCCGTTCATGAAACGATACGGTGAAGTATGTTCGGGGTCAAGAACGAGGAATATCAGCAGGCACAAAGTTGAGTGAACTATAGTAATGAAGCAAGAAATATGAAATTAATAAAACTAGACTTGCTCCCCCATACTCTGGGATTACCCGCATCACGGATCGCTATAACCCAGCACCCAGCATGAATGATGACAGTGGATATTCCGCTGACATTGAAAATTGTCTTCCCTTCCTCAACAACATCATAATTCGTCAGACAAAGACGCGACTATAGTTGATGAAACGATGAGATATAGTGTGCTTATGTTCAAGGACTAGAAATCTAGTTGAGCAAAAGACTTACGCCAATTAACTTGTCTTGTGAAACAAACGTCTTGTCCATTTTTCTGACGCGATCTTTGTGCGTCTTGTCAACGAAGCCTTTACTCAGCTGAAGAAGATCCCTAAACCAAGAATTTGTGGCGAGCCGTCAGAGCATGTTCCCTATCAAAGCTAGCGCGGAGGACCACGTGGCGTGAGCCCGTGGGTGAAAGCGCTCCCCGCTGGAAGCGGGGCCTCCTTGCCATATGAAGGGGGTTGGATGACACTGGTGCATGGAGATTCGACTCAGTGCTCATGGTGCGTAGCAGCATCAATACCATGTGGTGTGGATTCCGAAGTATCGGCGACGCATTTTGCGGGGAGTGATCAAGCTCTTTGTGGAGGAGCATATATCGAAAATCCAGCGCTATCATCCTGATGGGGAGGTCAAACAATGGAGTGTGCAGGTTGACCACATTCATGTGGTGCTGGTGATTCCTCCGAAATATGCTGTCCCAAGTATTGTGGGCAAGATGAAAGCGAATGTGAGTCGGCAACTTCGACTTCGGTATCCCGAGCTGAAACGGACTTACTGGGGAGCCGTGTTGTGGTCCCCCGGGTTCTTCTCTTCGACCGTGGGCTTGAATGAGGCGGTGATCCGGCGGTACGTAGCTCATCAAGAGCAAGTAGATAAGGGGCACTTTCAGCTTGCATTTGAATTTTAAGTGCCACGCGGCGTAAGCCCGTGGGTATCTACTAAAAAAATTTTCTGATTAGGTTTTACCTTTCGTGTTGGCTTTGGTTTGTTATCAAAAAAATACAAAATGTATCGGTTTAGATAACATTTTTGATCGAGAATTAAATGACTTTAGTTTTATTTTTAAGTTCGTGCATGCGTATTTAAACCAATGAAACATTGCGAATCTCTCAATTGATTGCCCAATATTGCCTTATGGTCATAAAGGCATAAAAGTTGCTTCACTGATTGTCTGAGTGTTCTTCAAAACGAAGAAGGTATTCACCCCTCAATCTACTAAATTTTAATAATTTCTTAGGCGTGAATAGCGCAAGGAAATCCATGGCAGTCAAAAAGAAAACAAAAACTGTAAAGGCCAAGAGAGTTTTATCTACTGAGACACGATGTGAAGTCGGGATGTGTAATCCCCAAGGGGCTCAAGGGCTCAAGACCAACCTGAAAAAGGGAAGCACTCACAAGCTGATATCGCTAAAGGGACCAGGCTTGTTTCTTGCGGGACATGTATCGAAACAGGGTGGCGCGAATGATTTGACCTTTGTAACACTCCGTATCGATGGGAGTGTCGTGTTTTCTTTATCCTATGCTGCCGCCAGTAACTTGGGACTTACTCAAAACAACCCACGCGGGCTTGTTCTTCTAAAAGGAGGGCCCGTCCAAGAATTCACTTTTGGATGGCCCGTTCCTCTTACGTTCAAGAAAAGCTTAGAGCTTTCAGTACAAGTCGCAGAAGTAGGAGTTGCACAGATTGTTGCTAACGTCATCCGTGGTACTAGTGGATGAGGGTTGCGGCTTGTCTCATGCCTCAATACATTTCAAGAGGGGACTTTAGGTCAATTTATAAAGTAGACGCGCGAGCCAAAACAAAAAATGACCTTTTAAAAATTCTTATATTCAAGAACATGGTGTAGCGCCTGCAATTAATCGGACACGTATTTAGGAAGCCATCTTGGCCTTCCGGTTCCATTCCTGTCGCACTTGTTGGGGCGTACGGTATGCATGGCGTTGTAGAATCCAGTTCGCATTGTAGCGTTCTCTGAATTCGTACAGCGCCCCTCTCAAGTGCTCTTCATCGTCGTAATCCTGAAGCCACAACAATTGTTCCTTGAGCGTACGAAAGAATCGTTCGCTCACCCCATTACCTTCTGGACTTCGCACAAAGCTCGGAGATGCCTCCAGGCCAAGGAAGGCTAGCTCGGCCTGAAAGTCGTGACTGATATATTGACTGCCATGATCATGGCGCACGAGCACCCCCTTGGCGACTTTGGCCTCGTAGGTCCCAAACACATGGTTGACCGCTTGGCGAATGGGCTCTAAGGCTTCATGGCGTGTACCGTACTTGGCTGCATGAAGGCCGAGACACTCGCCGGTAAAGTGCTCAAGGACGGCAAAGACGGTCACCTGGCCCTGCTTGAGTGTCCACGTGGCTGTGGCATCTGTGCCCCACATCAGATTGGGAGCCATCGGAATAATTGACCCATCATGCACTCGGGGGCCGTTAGGCGACCCTCCTCGGACAGGCGCCAAGAGCTGATGTTGCCCCATAAGCCGCCGCACCCGTTCCTTGTCTGCTCGCAAGCCGCGATGCCGCAGTCGCGCCCACACCTTGCGATACCCTTCGCCAGGGAAGCTCACCTGTGACGACCCAGCGAGCACTTGCCTGATCGCGACCATCAAATCCTCATTACTCACCAGCGGACGTCGGCCACGCTGCTTGACCGCGTTCCCGGCAACTCGTCGACGTTGCAGCCAGTCATATACGGTTGAACGTGGGATGCCCCACACATCGCATATACGAGACCATCCATACCGGCGCTTTGTGGAAATCGAACAGGTCTCGCTCAACACTTCGATTTCCTCAAGTGCAAAGGGACGCCATCCTCCAGACGATCGATCTTTGCATACAGCAAGTCGTTATCCATAACCAGGGACCCCACCTTGGCTTTCAGCGACCGGTTCTCCGCTTCCAGAGCCTTCTCCTTAGCTGACTCGCCAGTATGAAAGGTGGCCTCGCCACCCTGCATGAAGCTCTCCTGCCATTTCTTGAGCACATACGCCGGCTGACCCGTCAGCCGACTCACTTCTTCCAGTGACGCCCCCTTAAGTAGAACAAGCACCACCTCGGCTTTCCGGCTAGCATTCCAACGCTTGTGTTTGCTGAGTTTCATCGACACCTCCAATTGCCATAAAATACGCAATTTAAAGTGTCCAATCAATTACCGAGGCAATCCAATGGGACCTTGGCAAGTAAAGAGTTAAGGTAACTACGTCTTATGAAACAAGCGAACCGACCCCTATTATTCCAGTGCGCATTAAATTCTTGATGGATCCCTCAGCGACAAAAGCCGAAAGATACTCTATAAGCTCGCTCGGTCTTCGCGACTCTGGTATCGGCGAGTGTCGATCATTACGACATTGCACTTTATTAAGGAAGGAGATTTCTCTGAAAACTTAAACTGGCTGGCCTATTGTTGAAAGACCCCGAAGATCTCATGCACAAAGCCGTAGGTTGGATGCTTCGTGAAGTAGGGAAAAAAGATCAACGAGTTTTTGAGGAGTTCTTGAAAACGCACTACCAACAGATGCCACGTACGATGCTCCGTTACGCTATTGAGAAGTTTCCACAAGAAAAAAGGGTAGAGTATTTGAAAGGACGCGTGTAAACCGTTCAGACTTATGACAAAAGATAGGTAGGTACCGAACTTATCAATTCAATAAAACTAGACTTGCCCCTAAGATCAAGGCGAGAGAATTGTCAGCAGTTTTTAGAGATGCCCTTAAAAGGTAATAATATAATGGACAATGTTCTCTAAGAAGTAATCACCTCATGCATTTGGTGTGAGATGGAAAAGATTCTCAGTGAGGAAAAACAGGTATAAGCAATAGAGGGTTCGAGTCTCGACATCTCCACTAACCTCTTTTCTCAAGCGCCACATTACCATTCAGCGATTATGATCGCCAAGCTTGCGTATACGCGAACAGGATTTTTAGGGACTTGTTGAGCGTATCCTGATCATTGTTCAACCATGCTTTCAGGGCAGCCACCAGACGTTGATCATGGCCAGCATAGTAAGCTTGCTGATATTCTTTAAAATCTTGGGTGCTGCCACTCTTTTGATGTTGGTCAACTAAGCAATCTGTTACGGTGGTTGTGAGAAGAGGCTCAAGTTCCTGGGCATGCCAAGGTTCCTTTCCAGGAGGCAGATCGACTTTATAACAACTTTCGTCCTCCTCACTATAACCTCCAAAAATCACACGTATGCGGCCCTCATGTAAAAACCAGCAAGCCCGAACTTCCCGCGATTTTTCAAGCAGCAGATGTGCATCGTTGCGCTCGTAATCAATCAAATATATTTGGCCCTCAATTCCCCAATCGTATTGTATGTATGTTGCGGCAATTATGAGGGGTTTCAAAGGGTGGAAGTCCAGATACTGAACATTTTCGTCTTCTTCTGGGGACCAACTAAAGAATGGCGTTAGATTTTCGCGCCTAAAGAGACCAACCCCGTGATCTGTGGACAGCGCCATAACCGACTGATCTGGATGGAAAAAACAGTGAGATATCTCGCAATAAGGGTCCTGAATACTAGACAGCCACTCTTGAAAAGTTTGCCGTATCCATTCATGTGCCTGTTGATCGAGGTACCTTGGACTTCTTTCCGCATACTTTTCTGGATCCATTGCGGCTAATTGGTCGTTGGCCCACTGCCTCACCGCTTCGTCGCGGTCATGGTCAGCCAGGCTGAGAAGCTGGCCTTCGAGGGTAGCGAACGACGAGTTTTCGCAAAGAAGGGACAATGCATTCCTCAATCCACCCAGGTGATGTATCAGCGCATCGAAGCCTTCAACTGCATCTAACCAATCGTCAGGATCGCTTTGAAGGATAATCAAATCGCGCAGAGCTGTGCTATCGCCAAGCCGTCCGCGAGCCTTGAGTAACTCTGCCCACGGATTAAGCCACTCCTCTGGCATGACAACCCCTTCACGAACCCAATTAACGATACCTTGCCACAGTGCTCTAAGCAAAGAGATATCAGGGGCCTCGCTCCAAGGGGTTCTTTCTTTGGCAATGGCACGATAACTATAAAGCTCTTGTACAATCGGCAACGCCTCTTGAACCCCACAGCGAGCGAGAGCGTCTAGGGCGGCTGAACGAATTTCCCCTGTGAGGGGCTTGGTCAGTAGGGGAAGCAATGGTTTGACGAGAGCCTGTTCGTTCCTGGCAGCCAAGTATCCCATCGCAGCTACTCGATCACCGAAATGGGCGTGATTGTCGAGTGCTACGCGTAACAAAAGTTTTCCCGAAGCATCTACTTCATTCAATACCTTAACCAGGGTTTGCCGGGCGTCATAGTCTAATCCATGAGTGACCGACACACCATACTCTTGTTGCATGATGGCCCATCGAATTGCCTCAGGGTCTTCACGTCCCAAGGTGAGGAGCTTGGGGTATATGTCCTTGATTCGTTCCTGAATAACGGAATCATCGATGGTCTCGTCGGGAAGAGGCGCAAAGAAGTCAGAGACAAGAACTGTACGAAGTTGTAGGCGAGTACTTGACCTCATGAGCATGCAATGAAAAAGTAGTAATAATTTGAAAATCACATAACAAACAAAAGTGGTTCTGTCGCAAATACTATATTAAGACAAAAAGATTACAATTTCTGATCGCCACTACGCGGCGAGTGTATAGAACTATTCGATGAACAATCGCTTCTCTCCATTTGGGGTCTTCATCTGTTCTTTCTTGATCATCGCTATCACTTCGATCCCCGCTAACGTCTCCCACATTCAACAAGGAAGTGCACCACGGGCTTCGCGAAAGACTTCATAGGGGGTTCGATAGCCTCAACACTTTCGAGGTCGATTGTTGAGAAGCTTTTCAATACGGTTCAAGGCAGCCGGTCCCAGGTGGTGAAAATTCGTGCCTTTGGGCAAGAACCGCCGAATCAATCCATTCACCTGCTCCACACTGCCTTTCTCCCAACTGTGATATGGGGCACCGAAGAAGGACTGCGAGCGCAGAGCTTCATTGATTTCTTCATGGCAGGTATTTTCACTGCCATTCTCATAGGTGATGGATTGTCTCAGGACACTCGGGTATCTTGTCAAACGACGAAGGATGGCCTTGCGAGTTGCGGCGGCCCTCTTCTGTGCCAAGAAACTGATATGGGTCACGCGACTCTTGCGCTCAACCAAGACATTTAAGCCATGGGTGCGATTGCCGGCCACCAGCATATCCGCTTCCCAATGGCCATAGGCTCGGCGCGTGGTCGCTGCCCAAGGACGCTGTGCTAGGCCGGTTCGTAGGGCGCTCGCCAGTTTTCCGATACGGCCGCTTCGATTTTCGCTTCGGGTGGTGTCGGGGCAGTGAGGCAATCAAGTCGGGCGTACCCTGATAAATATATTGATAAATGGCTTCGTGGCACACCGCAGGCAGAAGCCTCTGCTGTTTTAAGCGCCCCGCAATCAATTCCGGGGTCCACCCGATTTGTAATTGCTGCTGCACATAGGCTCGGACCTGTTTCGACTTTAAGCGCTCGCGCTTTGCGCGACGGTGGAGCCGAGAGCCAGCGAGGAGCTGAGCCCCGCGTGGGAAATACGGTTGCCGAAACCAGCAATTTCGTCTCAATTCCCGGCTGATGCTCGTATGACTCCGCCGTAAGCGGCGGCCCATTTCCCTGAGACTGAGCCGTTCTTTCCGCCACCAATAGATGAGCGTCCGTTCTTTGTGATCGAAATGCGTATAATGCTTTCCCATACACCACCTCCTGTTTCTATAGGATAAAGTGGTGCACTTCATTTTAGAATATGGGGGTGATGGATTGTCTCAGGACTAGGGGTCAAGACTAGCTTTATTAGTTTAGAAAATTTTTATCACGGCACCGCTTTACCTTCACTCCTCGCTTGAAAAACCCAACAGAGAGCTAAAGATAAACAGGCGGTTGCGGTTGAACACCGTGAGTTCATGTAAGATTCCCCGTGTTACTAGATCTCTGAATAATGCTGATGTATTAATTTGCGTGTGAAACTTGCCTCGCACGTATTTCTCCCTGATGATTGGCGTATACTGAGAAGTATGTGCATTGTTGCGTTGTTTCTTCGGTATATTGCAGGGGCGTGGTTCTCAATGAGTTCATTTAGACATTGGCTATATTTCAAAACTAACTGGTTTGTGGGTTTATATCGGTAGTGTTTACATGTATTTGTGCCTTTGAAGTTTTATGCATCAACCGATATTATCATATGCATAGAGAATGGAGGGATATATGAGAACGACCCTTGACTTTCCAGAGAGCCTCTTGCGCGATGCCATGAAACTGACGCGGATGGAAACCAAAACGGGAGTGATCGTTTTGGCGCTCAAAGAATTGATCAGAAAAGCGAAGATTCAGGACCTCAAGCAATTCAGAGGACAAATTGACCTCAAGATCGATCTGGATAAGATGCGTCATCGTCATTCATGAATATTGCTGAGTTGGTCCCATTCCTTCAATTGAAGAAGCAAGCCAAAGTTATTACATTGCTTCAAGTCATCCGGCGACTGCCCCTTGAAATAGACTGGGAAGAAATTATCGATTTTCAAGTGAAATGTTTGAATCGCGGCGCAAATGGAATTGGTATTCCCGATTTGATTATTGCGCAAAATGCCAGAAAGCATCGCTGCAAAATCTACTCCCTTGATAAGCACTTTCGACTGCTCCAAAACGTGCTTCATGTGAAGCTCTTCAAAAACTGAAGAAGTAAAGCTTTAAATCTTGGGACAAGTCTAGTTTTATAGGTTTCATAGAAACACTAACTTTTCACAAACACACTTCAGAATCGTACGCCGAAGGTCAGACTGGGCATCACATTGGTATCGTTATAGCCACGTCCATGATCCAAATCTGTAAAATTCAACAAAAAATCACTTGTAAATGCCAGCTGAGAATTGATTTGATAATCCATGCCAACGCCCAATGGAATAAGAAACGAGGTATCCGCTGGCCCAGGATCGGCATGGACAAATCCGATACCTGCTTGAAATATAACCTTGAGTCGATTGTCCGTTTCTGAAATGGGAATCGTATATTTGCCTTGTCCAGAAAATCCTACCTGCGTGAGATCACCCGTAAACCCCAACTGCAGAAGCGGCCCAACGGACACGCGTTCATTCAAATTGGCATCGACATGTAAATTGAGGGCAAAGGCCGTACCGTCAGGAGTATTGGCTAAATACCCGATAGCCCCACCCGCACTCCACGATTTTTCTGGCAATGGTTCATCATCTGCTAGTGCCCAGCTTGGTATCATGATCATGCTCAAACTGAACAACATGACCATTCCAGTCGCTAGACCCCACCCCCACTTTCCTGTGTTTTGATTCACTCTCATTTACTCAAACCTCCTCTAAAAAAATATTCCATGGACTTCAACATAAGATTTATTCCCTTGATAAGCACTTTCGACTGCTTCATGACGTGCTTCATGTGAAACTTTTCAAAAACTGAGGAAATGATGCTTCCTAACAAGCTTGGCAGGTGTAGGAGTATTAGTGGAAGGTTACAATACTTTAGAAGCCGTTACTCGCCATCGTCTGAGCCATCTACTTCAGGCTCCAACGCCGGTTGTCCGTTGGCCTCTTGGGTATCTAACTCAGCGTTCTCAGGGACTTCGGCAATCATGAGTTTGGCGACGCCGACCACGCGATCGTCTTGGGACATATCGATTAATCGCACGCCCTGAGAATTTCTTCCAATTTCTCGAAGATCGCCGATGCGCATACGCAGGACCATCCCTTCGGCAGTCATCATCATAATGTCATCGGTATCGGTCACTTGATGAAAGGAGACGGCAGGACCATTCTTCTCCGTGACTTTTACACTGATGACCCCTTTGCCCGCACGAGATTGTGCGCGATACTCGGAGGCTTGCGTACGCTTACCGTAGCCTTTTTCCGTCACCGTTAACACGGACGAGACGGAGTCGGGGTATAAGGATGTCATCCCGATGACGTGATTCCCTTCTTCCAGGTTGATACCTCTTACGCCTCGCGCGGTTCGCCCCATTGACCGGACATCGGCTTCCTTGAAGCGAATAACAAGGCCAAGACGTGTTCCTAACACAATGTCTTGTTGGCCATCGGTGAGTTCCACGCCAATCAGCTTGTCGCCTTCATCGAGTGTCAACGCAATGATTCCACCCTGTCGAGGATTCGAGTAGGCGGACAACTGGGTTTTCTTGATCGTGCCTTGACGCGTGGCCATGACGATATATTGATCGCTGCGAAACTCTTTCACCGATAACGTTACCGTCACTTTTTCGTCTGGAGCCAGGGCGAGCAAGTTCACCATGGCTTTGCCCTTCGTAGCGCGCCCGACGTCCGGCAGTTGGTACACCTTGAGCCAGTAGACCTTTCCGGCGTCGGTAAAGAAGAGCAAATGATCATGGGTTGAGGCACTAAAGATTTTTTCGACAAAATCTTCGTCGCGCACACCCATTCCGATCTTGCCTTTGCCTCCACGGTTTTGCGCTCGATAAATCGAGGCAGGGTTTCGTTTGATATAGCCGGCATGCGAAATCGTAACGATAACTTCTTCTTCCGCAATAAGGTCTTCGAGTTGAATGTCGGCTTCTACCGGAACGATGCGCGTTCGCCGTTCATCCGTATACGCGTCTCTGATTTCGTGCAACTCATCTTTGATAATTTGCCGAACACGTGTGTCTGAATCGAGAATTTCTTTTAGCTCGAGGATTTTGGCCTTTATCTCTTGATATTCCTGGGCTAATTTGTCTTGTTCCAGTTGCGTCAAGCGTTGCAACCGCATATCCAAAATTGCGTTGGCCTGAAGTTCGCTAAGCGCAAATTGTTCCATTAACCCATGACGAGCCACGTCCGGGGCGCTGGCTCCTCGAATCAGGGCGATAATTGCATCGAGATTCGATAAGGCAATTGTTAAGCCCTCGAGAATATGCGCGCGTTCTTCAGCCTTTCGAAGATCAAAGGCTGTGCGACGAATGACGACTTCACGGCGATGCTCAATAAAGGCCGCGAGAATCTGTTTGATATTGAGAACCTCTGGGCGATTGTGTACCAAGGCCAACATGATGACCCCAAAAGTCGTCTGCATCTGAGTATGCTTGTACAACTGATTCAGCAACACGATGGCAGGTTCGTTTTTCTTGAGTTCCACCACGACGCGCAGCCCATCACGATCCGACTCATCCCGAAGATCAGAAATGCCCTCGATTCGTTTGTCATGAATAAGTTCGGCAATCTTCTCAAGTAGCCTCGCCTTATTCACTTGATACGGAAGCTCCGTCACGATAATGCGGGCACGGTCTGTTTTTTCATCGGTTTCGATATCGGCTTTGGCCCGAACGGTCAGCAACCCACGTCCAGTATGATAGGCATCTTTGATCCCTTGCGTGCCGTAAATAAATCCGGCCGTTGGAAAATCAGGACCTGGGATAATCTCCATGAGCTCGTCAATGCTCATATCGGGACGGTCAATGAGTTCAATCAGCGCACTGGTGACTTCGCCTAGATTATGCGTGGGGATATTGGTCGCATAGCCGACGGCAATGCCCCCGGCTCCATTAATCAGCAGACTGGGAACTTTGGCAGGCAGGACAAGCGGCTCGACACTCGACTCATCGTAGGTTGGCGTGAAATCAACCGTCTCCTTGTCGATGTCGACCAGCATTTCCTGCGCGATTTTGGTAAGCCGCGCCTCGGTATACCGCATGGCTGCCGGTGGATCACCATCAACCGACCCATAATTCCCCTGACCATCCACCAGGGTGTAGCGCATGTTGAAGGGCTGCGCCATACGCACGAGCGTATCGTAAATTGCCGAGTCTCCATGGGGATGGTAATTACCCATGATTTCCCCGACGATTTTGGCAGACTTTCTATAGGGCCGGTTGGCCGCCAAGCCCATTTCATTCATGCCATAGAGGATTCGGCGATGAACCGGCTTCAAGCCATCGCGAACATCCGGCAAGGCACGTCCGACGATTACGCTCATCGCGTAATCGAGATAGGACAGACGCATTTCGTCTTCGATGGCAATCTGTGTCAAACGGTCTTCAGTGGGCATGGTGATTCCGCAAATGCAAAAGGAAAATTGAAAATTTTAAAATGGGTTCTTAGGATTTTGTATCGAATTTGACTTTGCAATTTTCATTTTGACTTTTTCACTAAATTCCTACACATCAAGGTTACGCACTTCCAGGGCATGTTGTTGAATAAAGTTTCGACGCGGTTCTACTTCATCTCCCATGAGAATCGTGAAGATTTCATCGACTCCCGTCATGTCTTCAAGTTTCACTTGTAACAGTGCGCGCGTTTCTGGATTCATCGTGGTTTCCCACAACTGATTCGGATTCATTTCCCCTAACCCTTTGTAACGCTGAAATGATAACCCTTTTTTCCCTGTAGCCAGGATAGCCTGCACAAGGTCGTCGGAGGTCGCGAATTCGGATTCGACGTCTTTGGATTTCATTTTATACATGGGCTTTCCAAGTCCCATGGCCGTGGGGCTGAGTTTTTGCAATTCTCGAAAATCAGCTGACCCGATTAAATCATGGGTTAACGTCAACGTATGTATCATGCCATTCGTTGGGACACGACAGAGTACGGAATGTGTGTTGTGTTCCTCGTCTTCACGAATTTCCATGGTGATTCGTGATTGAGGATACGCCTTTTCCAACGCGCTTTTGACTTCAGCAATGACCGCGTCAAGTTGTGCTCGATCTTTCAAGAGATCCCGGTCTAACGTTTGCTGATCAACAAAGGCTCGCAAGATTCCCGTTTCATATTGTTTCTTCCCAAATCGGTTCAAGAGGTCTTCAAAGGCAATGAGGTTTTTGAGAAGGGGCAGGAGTTCATCTTGCGTCACATAGGTATTCTCACGATCAACAAAGACTTCGACATCTTCAACCGCCAGCCCGGAAAGATAGTCATTCAAGGCGTTATCGTCTTTCAGGTACTGTTCGCTCTTGCCTTTTTTCACTTTATAAAGTGGCGGTTGCGCAATATAGATATAGCCACTTTCTAACAGCTCATGCATTTGGCGAAACAAAAAGGTGAGCAGGAGGGTTCGAATATGGCTGCCGTCTACATCGGCATCCGTCATCAGAATGATCTTATGATAACGGGCTCGATTGATATCGAAGACCTCTTTATCGTCTTTCCCCTTTTCTGACTCTTCCCGTCTTCGCCCGATTCCTGTACCTAAGGCCATGATCAGCGTGCGGATTTCTTCACTGGACAACATCTTGTCGAAGCGGGCTTTCTCAACATTCAAGATTTTTCCTTTGAGTGGGAGAATCGCTTGAAATTTCCGGTCTCGGCCTTGTTTTGCCGAACCACCGGCCGAGTCACCTTCGACGATGAAGAGTTCGCTCAAGGCTGGATCTTTTTCTGAGCAATCCGCAAGTTTACCAGGCAGTGACCCACCATCTAAGGCCCCTTTTCTGCGGATGAGGTCTTTGGCTTTCCTGGCAGCTTCCCGAGCTCTCGCCGCATCAATCGCTTTTCCGATAATCTTTTTGGCGACTGGAGGATTTTCTTCGAAATAGATCCCGAGCGCTTCATTGACTGCCGCCTCGACTACGCCCTTCACTTCACTGTTTCCAAGTTTGGCCTTTGTTTGTCCTTCGAATTGTGGATTCCGGACTTTCACGCTAATGACAGCCGTTAACCCTTCACGAACGTCATCGCCGGAAAGAGAATCAACTTCTTTTTTCAAGAAATCATTGGCGGAGGCATAGGAGTTAATCGTTCTCGTTAGCGCCGCCTTGAATCCAATCAGATGTGTTCCGCCTTCTCGCGTATTGATATTGTTGGCAAAGGAAAACAGGTTTTCAGCATAGCCAACATTAAATTGCAATGCGACCTCAAGAATCATCTCCGGCTTTTCGGTTTCAATCACGATCGGTTTATGAAGAGGCGTCTTGGCTTCATTGAGATGTTCGACAAACGAGACGATCCCGCCCTCATAGCAAAACTCCTGTTCCTTCTCTTTTTCTTTACGCTGATCCACGAGATGAATCGCGAGGCCTTTATTGAGGAAGGCTAACTCTCGAAGTCGTCGTGCCAGCACATCAAAGCTGAATTCCACCGTTTCAAAAATCTGTGCATCTGGCATAAACGTGATCTTCGTCCCACGCTTTTTGGTCTTTCCCGTTGTGGCTAGTGGTTCCACGGGAATTCCGCGAAGATACCGCTGTTCAAAGACCTGTTCATTTTGCCAAATTTCCAATTCCAGCCATTCTGACAAGGCATTCACAACTGAAATACCCACTCCATGGAGTCCACCCGAGACGGTGTACGCCCCTTGCTCAAACTTTCCTCCAGCATGGAGGACTGTGAGAGCCACTTCTGCCGCCGATTTTTTTTGAGTGGAATGCATGCCCGTCGGAATGCCGCGCCCGTTGTCTGCCACCACCACGCTTCCATCGAGCTGGATCGTGACGTGGATTTCTTTGCCAAACCCGGCCATATGCTCGTCGACGCAATTGTCCACCACCTCATACACGAGGTGATGCAAGCCATCGGGTCCCGTACTCCCAATGTACATCGCCGGCCGCTTTTGCACGGCTTCGAGGCCTTCAAGGACACGGATTTGATCGGCGTCATATTGTTCTTTTGACGATCCCAATCCACTGGTCTGGACGTTACGTGGTTCCGGTATTTCCGAAGATTCCATAAATTTCAATGTAGACGATGTCGTAAGTGAAAAATATTCCCGAGCGTTCAAAGACCTCTAG
The DNA here is from genome assembly GCF_965152605.1 of Nitrospira sp. M1. Classification (NCBI taxonomy): domain Bacteria; kingdom Pseudomonadati; phylum Nitrospirota; class Nitrospiria; order Nitrospirales; family Nitrospiraceae; genus Nitrospira; species Nitrospira sp. M1. The sequence continues at coordinate 2,521 of NZ_OZ224217.1, read as the reverse complement.
ACTTTTACCGGCATAACCACGGCTTTGAATTTGGGATTCCCGTGCTCCTGAATTAGACACGGGCTCAGTGGTGTTTCCATTTGCAAGGTGAGGGCTTCACCCTCTATTGCGCTTAATACATCAAGAAGGTACCGCGCATTAAACCCGGTAGAAAAATCTTCTCCCTGATGTTCGGCTGAAATTTCTTCGTTGGCTTCACCAAGGTCTGGATTACTCGATGATAAATGAATACGGTCTTGTGTAAAGGAGAGTTTAATGGCATATGACTTATCTTTAGACAGTAACGACACACGTCGAATGGCGCCTTCAAAATCATCACGCATGATCTTTATTTTTTGTGGACTTTCCTTCGGCATGACCTGTTGATAGTTCGGATAGGCCCCTTCCATCACGCGTGAGGTTAACACGAGTCCGCTTTTCCGAAAGATCACCATATTTTTCGTGAAGCCAATAAGCGGTTCATTGTTATCTTCTTCCAAAAGACGTCGAATCTCTATCGCGGCCTTCTTGGGAATAATGACTTTCGTTTCTGGGGATGGTAACGAGGCTTGCTCAATGGTCACCTCTTCTTCCGCCATAGCAAGCCGATGTCCATCGGTCCCGACCAGACGAAGGATGGCAGTGTTTGCCTTTCCACTACTGAGCGAGACTAACACACCATTAAGGACGTACCGCGTGTCATTATCTCCAACAGCAAAGATCGTCCGTCGGATTAACTCTAAAAGCCCGGCTGCAGGAAGGGGAATCAATCCATCACGTTCTATGGCTGGGAGACTGGGATAGTCTTGGCTGGGCAGCCCAACCACACGAAATTCACTTCGTCCGGCTTTAATGGTCACCCAACTATTCTCAGCGACATGCAGCTGAATTTCCTGTTCCTTTATTTCTTTTAAAATTTCAAATAGCTTTCGAGCCGAAAACGTAACAGAGCCAGGTTCTTCGACTGTGGCCTTATATAAACCGCGCATGGCTAATTCGAGATCCGTGGCAAGGATATCAAGCCCTTCAGCCTTCGCTTCCAAAAGAATATTTGCAAGAATGGGCATCGTATTTCGCTTCTCAACCACTCCCTGCACTCGTTGAAGTGCGGTGAGGAGATCTTGGCGCTGTATTCTGACCTTCATGTCATAACTCTCCCAGGCTATCCTTTACCGATTTCTTCTTTGAGACTCGCTATCGTCGTTCGTAAAACCGAGTCGGATTCAAGTGATTTCTGAATTTGCTTACAAGCATGAATGATGGTGGTGTGGTCTTTTCCCCCAAAGGCACGACCAATTTCCGGAAACGACGCGTCTGTCAGTTCTCGACTGAGAAACATGGCGACTTGACGTGGGTGAACAAGCGTTTTCGTACGACGTTTCGATTTTAAATCTGACACTTTGACATGAAAGCGTGTCGCCACAATTTCTTGAATATCCTCAACTGTAATAACATTCCGCTTTCCACCCAGCAGGTCACGCAGTACATTTTTGGCCATTTCAACGGTGATCGCTTGGCCTGTCAGCGAGGCGTACGCACCCAATCGAATTAACGCGCCTTCTATTTCCCGTATATTACTTTTTAAATTGGCCGCCAACAATTGAATGACATCTTCAGATATTCCAACTCCCTCTTCTTCCGATTTTTTCCGCAAGATCGCAATCCGCGTTTCCACATCTGGTTGCTGGAGATCGGCAATTAATCCCCATTCGAAACGCGAACGAAGACGCTCTTCCATAGAAGGCATCTCCTTTGGAAAACGATCACTTGATAAAACAATTTGTTTTCTCGCTTCATAGAGCGAGTTGAACGTATGGAAGAATTCCTCTTGTGTTCGCTCTTTGCCGGCAAGAAATTGAATGTCATCAATGAGGAGCATATCGACATTTCGATAACGCCGACGTAATTCTATCATTTTGTCATAGCGAATTGAATTTATCACCTCATTTGTAAATTGTTCTGTGGTGACATAGGCAATTCTGAGTTCTCCACTTTTCGCAACAAAATTTCCAATAGAATGAAGCAGATGAGTCTTTCCAAGACCCACACCCCCATAAATAAAGAGTGGGTTATAGGCCAGGGCAGGAGATTCTGCCACGGCTCTACTTGCAGCATGGGCAAATTGATTGCTAGCTCCAACAACAAAATTATCAAATGTGTATTTCGGATTAGGAAGAGGTATTTTCTTATTTCGACTCGAGGAAGGCTTTTGGTCTCGTACTGGAGCTTGAGAAGCAGGAACTTTCAGAAGATGCGTATCTTCGTTGGCATCCCTGACAATGAAATCCACTTCTACCGGATCTGAAAGTCCTCCGACAATTTGAATAGCCTCGGCTAGAACGTCTAAGTAATTTCGACTCAGCCATTCTCCGAAAAACTTATTAGGGACTGAAATCCTAGCCTTTCTCCCATCCATCCCTTCAAAAAGCAGAGGGTTAAACCACGTCTCTAGGACTTCGCCTCCGACACGTGACTGAAGAAAGTCTAATACCTGTCTCCAGGTATCTTGATAACTGTCTCCTAAAGAATTCAATTTATTCAC